>DCNF01000044.1:0-2513 GCA_002322035.1 Geobacter sp. UBA1603 | reverse complement strand
ACACTCCGGCTCCGTTACTCTCCGTTTGAGCAGGCTGTCGATATCCTTCGGCTTTCCCTTGCCCATAAGCTTCTCGCCCGGTTTGTGGCAGCCGAAGCAGTTTTGCCCCTTGAGAGCTGTATGCATGGCAACCATCTTCGGGTTCTTGCTGTGACAGACGGTGCATTCGAATGCATTGCCAATGCTGGGGGTAAGGAGCACGAGCAGCAGTGTGGCCTGAAGTGGTCTCATGGGCGGTTCTCCATCAGTAATGGGTAGTCCCTGCACTTTCAGATGGTATCCTAGCCCGCAGCCTGGACCGTGACATTGACCGATGTCAAAAAACCATTTCCAATACCGGGGAGGTTATGATAATTTCTCACACCCCGGTGCTCCTCATGTGTACCAGAGAACAACCGCACAGACAAACAGGAAACAGCCCGTCATGTCCCGAATAATCTGCATCGCCAACCAGAAGGGGGGGGTTGGCAAGACCACCACCGCCGTCAATCTGGCAGCCTCCCTGGCGGCTGCCGAGCGGCCGACCCTGCTGGTCGACATTGACCCCCAGGGGAACGCCACCAGTGGCGTAGGTCTTGACAAATCCACCCTTGAGCGCACGGTGTATGATATCCTGATCAACGAGGCCGATCCCCGGCTGCTGGTAACCGACACCGGTCACCCGTTCCTGCATGTCATCCCGGCCAATTCTGATCTGGCAGGTGCCGAGCTGGAACTGGCAACGCTGACCGGCCGCGAGCAGAAACTGAAATTTGCCCTGGCGTCCCTGGCCGCCCAGTACCGCTACATCATCATCGACTGCCCGCCGTCGCTCAACCTGTTGACGGTCAACGCCATGACCGCCGCCGATTCGGTGCTGATCCCGCTGCAGTGTGAATACTACGCCATGGAAGGGCTCTCCCAGATCCTTCAGACCATCGGCCTGATCCAGAGGGGGCTTAACCCGCTCCTGAACATCGAGGGGATTCTGCTGACCATGTACGATGCCCGTGGCAATCTGGGCAAGGAGGTGGCGGCCGAAATCCGGACCCACTTCCCGGCCCAGGTCTTCGAGACGGTGGTGCCACGCAACGTCCGCCTGGCCGAGGCGCCCAGCCACGGGTTGCCGGTCATCTATTACGACATCACCTCCCGTGGTGCCGTGACCTATATGCAGCTGGCGCGGGAGATAATGGCACGAGAGGTATCGCAATGATCAAGAAGGGCGGTTTGGGCAAAGGGATGGCGGCGCTTCTGCAGGTCGCCGAGCCGGTGGCGGGCGAGCCGCGCAACTATTTTCTCTGCCCGATCGAGAAAATAAAGCCGAACCGCAACCAGCCCCGCAAGCATTTTTCGGCCGAGAAACTGGAGGAGCTGGCTGCTTCGATCCGCGAGAAAGGGATTATCCAGCCGCTGGTGGTCACCCGCAAGGGTGATTACTATGAGATCATCGCCGGAGAGCGCCGCTGGCGTGCCTCCCAGAAGGCTGGCCTGCACGAATTACCGGTGGTCATCCGTGAGGCCAGCGATGATCTGGTCATGGAGCTGGCCCTGATCGAGAACATCCAGCGTCAGGACCTGAACGCCATCGAGGAGGCCGAGGCCTACGAGGTGCTGGCCAGGGAGCACGAGCTCACCCAGGAGCAGCTGGCCGAGCGCGTCGGGAAGGAGCGCTCCACCGTGGCCAACGCCCTGCGCCTCCTGCGCCTGCCCGGCGACGTCCGCGACGCGGTCCGGACCGGCCAGCTGGAGATGGGTCACGCCCGGGCACTGCTCGGCCTGGAGCAGGCCGAGGCCATCCGCCGCGCCGCCCAGCGGGTGCTGAAGGAGTCGCTCTCGGTGCGAGCCACCGAGGCCCTGGTGCGGGAGCTCTCCGGGCAGGGGAAGGTGAGGCGCCCGCCGCCGACCGAGACCCCCGGGACCCGCGACCTGGCGGCGCGCCTCTCGCGCCGGCTCGGCTGCCGCTGCCGCGTCCAGCCGCGCACGAAGGTGGCCGGCAAGCTCGAGATCGAGTACACCTCCCTCGAGGAGCTGGACGGGATCCTGCAGCGCATCGGCGCCTAGCCGGTGCCCGCCACGGCGCACCGCCTGGCTCCTCGCGCCGGAGGGCAGCCACCGCCGCGACGCCGGGGAGCCCGCGCTTCCCCCGCCGGCCTTCACCCGAGGAGAGACATCCCCATGGCCATGCTCAAGCGAGACGAGATGCCCGCCCCCATCGGCGGCCAGAGCGAGCTCAACGCCCTCCTGGGCCGCGGCTCGGAGTTCGACGGCAAGCTGACCTTCGAGGGCACGGTCCGCATCGACGGCAAGTTCACCGGCACCATCGTCACCAACGACGTGCTGGTCATCGGCGAGGGCGCCAAGGTCTCGGCCGAGATCACCTGCGGGACCATCATCGTCCACGGCGAGATCACCGGGAACATCAAGGCGAAGGGGACCGTGGAGCTCCATCACCCGGCGCGGGTGCGGGGCAACATCGAGACGCCCGTGCTCATGATCGAGAAGGGCGTGATGTTCGAGGGGCAGACCAAGAT
>DCNF01000092.1:341-4610 GCA_002322035.1 Geobacter sp. UBA1603 | reverse complement strand
CACCTTCCTCATCATGGGGCGGCAGTGCACCCGGCTGTGCAGTTTCTGCAATGTGGAAAAGTCTACCCCTGCGCCGCTCGATGCTGCCGAGCCGGGACGGGTGGCCGAGGCCGTCAGCCGGCTCGGCCTGAAGTATGTGGTGATCACCAGCCCGACCCGCGACGATCTGGCGGACGGCGGTGCTGCCCATTTCTGCGCCACGGTGAAGGCAATTCAGCAGGTGTCGCCGAGCACGGCGGTGGAACTGCTCATCCCCGATTTTCTCAACCGGGATGACAGTCTGCGCGCCGTGGCTGCGGCCCGCCCCGATGTGATCGCCCACAACGTGGAGACGGTGCCAAGGCTGTACCAGATCCGCAGCGGCGCCGATTACGGCCGCTCCCTGGCAGTACTCAAGCGCTGCCATGAACTGGCTCCGGAGATCCCGGTGAAGTCGGGCATCATGCTCGGCATGGGAGAGGAAGAGGGCGAAGTGCTGGCGGTGCTGGCCGACCTGGTAGCCGCCGGGTGCAGTTATGTGAGCATCGGCCAGTACCTGGCGCCGAGCCGCACACACCAGCCGGTGGTTGAGTATATAAGGCCGGAACGGTTCGGTGCCCTGCGGCAGCAGGCGCTGGCTCTGGGGTTCCGCCATGTGGAGAGCGGGCCGTATGTGCGGAGTTCGTACCATGCGGCCCATTACCGCAACGGTTGATGAAATGAAAAAAAGCCGGCTTGCAGGCCGGCTTCATGGTGAATATTCAGAAGAGATAGTATCAGGCGTAAGTGGAGAAAGAATATCCGCTCCGGCTGGCCTGGGCCGGCTGGGGTGCCTGGCGTGCATTCTGGGCCAGCATATTGGCCATCTGATTCTGCTGGTTGGCGGCCTGTTTCAGCATGGCTGTAGAGAGGGCCTGCTGGGACTGCCCCGCCTGGATCAGCTGCGTTGCTCCTGCAATTGAACTTATATCCATTGCGCACCTCCCTCTGATAACAACAATATTCCAGGTATCTGCTGATTTGCAAGAAAAAAACAGGTGAAGCAGAGCTGTGAAATATCCGGAAGGGACTTCACCTGGTGGTTTCAGGGGTCAAAAGAGATGTTGATTCGACCCGGCATCCTGCACTTCCACGGTGCAGGCGAACCGAAATAACATCGCCGGGGTGCAGGGCTGCCGCATCATTCAGCGTTTTTCCATGATAGTCAAGCGCAAGGGCATATCCCCTGGCCAGGGTGCCGAGCGGGGAGAGCACTTCAAGGCGCGCAGTACACTCGCCTAATGCCGTGCGGTACTCTTCAATCACAGCCACGATCCTTCTTTCAGCCCGATCAGAAAGCTGTGCAACTTGCCGTTGTGCAGCATCGACCTGCAGCATCGGCGACTGATACTGCAGGGCCTGCTCCAGCCGGCGCCATGTATCTCGGTGACGACGGACACTGCTTTTCAAGGCCTGTCGCAGCCTGGCTTCAATATCGTCGATCCGTTGTGAAAGATGGCCCAGCAGGGTGGCGGGGTCATGCAGGGCGCGCCGCAGGAGGTCAATGCGGCTGCGCCGGTTCTTCAGGCCGGCCTGTAAGGCAAGCCGCAGGCGATGGGAGAGGGTGTCAATCCGGTTTCGCAGGTCCTCGGCACTGGCTGATACCAGTTCCGCTGCTGCAGAAGGGGTCGGCGCACGCAGATCGGCTGCGAAGTCGCAGATCGTAACATCAGTTTCATGGCCGACCGCCGAGATGACCGGCACGCGGGAGCGGCGGACGGCCCGTGCCACGCATTCCTCGTTGAAGGCCCACAGGTCTTCAAGCGATCCGCCTCCGCGGCCCACAATCAGGACATCGACATCGATCTGCCGGTTCATGTCGTCGATGGCCGCCGCGATCTCAGCCGCTGCTCCTTCACCCTGAACGCGAACCGGATAGAGCACAACCTTTATTGCGGCAAAACGGCGTCGGATAACATTGAGAATGTCGTGGATCGCCGCGCCGGTGGGGGAGGTTATAACGCCGACCTTCCGGGGGAGTGCCGGGAGAGGCTGCTTGCGGGATGCGTCGAAGAGCCCCTCGCGCTCCAATTTTTCCTTCAATTGCAGGAAGGCTGCCTGGAGCGCACCTAAACCGGCCGGTTCCATGTATTCACAGATGATCTGGTATTCCCCCCGCTGGTCGTAGACAGATACACGGCCGCGGATTATCAGCCCCATGCCGTCTGTAGGGCGGAACCGGAGGTTTTTCAGCGCCCCTTTAAACATGACGCAGCGAATCTGGGCGCCAGCATCCTTGAGGGTAAAATAGGCGTGCCCCGATGAAGGGACGGAGAGGTTCGAAATTTCACCCTGTACCCATACATGCTCGAAGTTTTCTTCCAGCACCCCCCTGATCAGTGCGGTGAGCCGCGATACCGTCAGGATTGTTTTTTCGGCAAAAATATCCATTGGATGTACGTTATAGGTAGTTCTTGTTCCCGCGTCAACTCTGATCGGATCATTCAGCCGTACAGGCTCTGGCGGATCGCCCGCGTTTTCCCCTTTTCACTTTACATTCCCGATGCATTTATTTATTGTTCACAATTCCATTTTAATGCATTCATCGAAGGATTTCATGGATATCAGCAGAATTCGCAATTTTTCGATCATCGCCCATATCGACCATGGCAAGTCCACCTTGGCCGACCGGTTGCTCGAATTCACCGGAGCGCTTTCCGACCGGGAAAAACAGGACCAGTTCCTTGACAAGATGGACCTGGAGCGGGAGCGGGGCATTACCATCAAGGCCCAGACCGTTCGTCTGAATTACACGGCCGACGACGGCAGTGAGTATATCCTCAATCTGATCGATACTCCGGGGCACGTTGACTTCACCTATGAGGTCTCCCGCTCGCTGGCGGCCTGCGAAGGCGGGTTGCTGGTAGTGGACGCATCCCAGGGGGTCGAGGCCCAGACCCTGGCCAATGTGTATCTGGCCCTTGACAACGATCTTGAAGTCTTCCCGGTGCTGAACAAAATCGACCTTCCGGCTGCCGAGCCGGAGCGTGTCAAGGAAGAGATCGAGGAGATCATCGGTATCGATGCCCATGACGCGGTGCTGGCCAGCGCCAAGGAAGGGATCGGTACTCACGAGATTTTGGAAGAGATCGTAAAGAAGATTCCGGCCCCCACAGGCGACGCCGCTGCTCCGCTCAAGGCGCTGCTGTTCGATTCCTGGTATGACCAGTACCAGGGGGTGATCATCCTGGTACGGCTTTTTGACGGGATTATGAAGAAGGGCGACAAGATCCAGCTGATGTCGACCAACCGCTCCTACGAGGCACTCAAGGTGGGGGTCTTTGCCCCGGTCATGCGTGAGGTCGGCGAATTGACAGCCGGCGAGGTCGGCTTTGTCATTGCCGGGATCAAGGATGTAGCCGACGCCAAGGTCGGCGATACGGTGACCCTGACTCACCGCCAGTGCGCTGCTCCCCTTTCAGGTTTCAAGGAAGTCAAGCCGATGGTCTTCTCGGGCCTGTACCCGATCGATACCTCCCAATATGAGCAGCTGCGCGACGCCCTGGCCAAGCTGAAACTGAACGACTCTTCCTTCTCCTACGAGCCGGAGACATCTGTTGCGCTGGGATTCGGTTTCCGCTGCGGCTTTCTGGGGCTATTGCACATGGAGATCATCCAGGAGCGTCTGGAGCGGGAGTTTAACCTGGACCTGATCACCACCGCACCGACGGTCGTCTATCGTGTACACAAGACCGACGGCGAGATGATCACCATCGAAAGCGCCAACCAGCTGCCGGAGCAGCAGCATGTTGATTTTATCGAGGAACCGTTCATCCTGGCCCACATCCATGTGCCCAACGAATATGTCGGCGGAATACTGGCTCTTTGTGAAGAAAAGCGAGGCGTCCAGCGCGAGATCAAGTATTTGACCCCCACCAGGGTGATGATCATCTATGAACTGCCTTTGAACGAAATCGTGCTTGATTTTTACGACAAGCTCAAATCGATCACCAAGGGGTACGCATCGCTCGACTACGAGCACCTCGACTACCGCCGCAGCGAACTGATCCGAATGAATATTATGATCAACGGCGAAGTGGTTGATGCCCTGTCGCTGATCATCCACCGCGACAAAGCCTATTTCCGTGGTCGCGATCTGGTTTCCAAAATGAAGGAGCTGATCCCGCGTCAGATGTTTGAGGTTGCCATCCAGGCTGCCATCGGCAACAAAATCATCGCCCGTGAGACGGTTAAGGCCATGCGCAAGGACGTCCTGGCCAAGTGCTATGGCGGCGACATCTCGCGCAAGCG
>DCNF01000092.1:0-266 GCA_002322035.1 Geobacter sp. UBA1603 | reverse complement strand
ATGAAGAACGTCGGCAATGTGGAGCTTCCCCAGGAGGCCTTCCTGGCTATCCTCAAGGTGGACGACAAGTAGTGCCAAACGGAATACGAGCAAAGGAAGATCATGGAAGATAACAGCACTCTACCGCAGCCGCCATCGGCCGCTCCTGATGAGACAACCGTGGTAGTCAAAAAGAAAAGTATCATCCGGGAATATGCCGAGTCGATCCCCCTCCCCCGGCTCCTTGCGCGGGGGGTCCGCCCCCACTTTGTGCAGGCCTTCAAAAT
>DCNF01000039.1:318-5731 GCA_002322035.1 Geobacter sp. UBA1603 | reverse complement strand
CAGTCAATCACCAGGTCACCGTCGGGGATGCCATGGCGCCGGGCCGCATTGCGGATCCTCCGGGCAATTGCCAGGCGGCCTTCGGCAGTGTCGGGAATCCCTTTGTTGTCAAGGGTCAGGCCGATCACGGCCGCNNGGCGGCGGCCACGGCGGCGTCGCGGATGGTGCGGGTCACCGCCAGGCGTCCTTCGGCGCTGGCCGGAATCCCCTGCTCGTCGAGGGCCAGGCCGATGACTGCGGCGCCGTAGCGACGCGCCAGGGGGAGGATCCGTTCGAGGCTCTTGCGCTCGCCGCTGACCGAGTTGATCAGCACCTTGCCGTCGGCGGCCTTCAGTCCGGCTTCCAGGGCGGCCGGGCTGGATGAATCAAGCACCAGCGGTACGCCGACCGTGCCGGTAACGCAGAAGACCGCCCGCTCCATGGCGGCCGGCTCGTCAATACCTGGTGCGCCGACGTTGACATCCAGCAGCGTGGCCCCGGCCTGCACCTGCTCCAGCGCCTCGCGCCTGATGTAGGAGACCTTCCCTTCGCCGAGCTCCTGGGAGTAGAGTTTCTTGCCGGTCGGATTGATCCGTTCACCGATGATGGCGGTCGCGGCCCCCCTCCCGATCGCCGTGACGCCCGAACGGCTGGAGACAACGGTTGCTCTTCCGGCCGCTCCGGCAGAAGACCAAGAGCGCTGGCGCCCCTCAAGAGCACGCTTCATGGCCTTGATATGGGCCGGCGTTGTCCCGCAGCAACCACCGATAATCCGGACGCCGAGCGCGATCAGGCGCTCGTGGTAGTCGACCATTTCCTCGGGCGTGCCGGGGAAAACCGTCACCCCGTCGATCAGCTGCGGCAGACCGGCATTGGCCTGTGAAATCAGCGGCAGGCCGGTAACCGTTCTCATGCGACATAATATGTCATAGATACCGTCAACGCCCAGGCCGCAGTTGGAGCCGACCAGATCGGCACCGCAGGCCGTCAGTGTTACTGCGGCAGCCTCGGGAGAGGTGCCGAGCACCGAGCGGCCGTTGTCGTCGAAGGTCAGCATGGCGATCACCGGGATGGTGGCCGAAACCTCACGGATGCCGATCAGGGCCGCCCGGCACTCTTTGATGTCCAGGAACGTCTCCAGGCTGATCAGATCTGCTCCGGCATCCACAAGGGCCCGGGCCTGTTCACGAAAAGCATCTTTCATCTTATCAAAGGAAACATCTCCGAGCGGCTCGACGAACTGTCCGGTCGGCCCGATCGAAGCCCCGACATAGGCCCTGCCGCCCGCTTCGCGGCGGGCGATTTCGACTGCCCGGGCGTTGATCTCAATCAGTCGCCCTTCGAGGCCGTAATGGGCCAGCTTGAAGCGGCTGCCGCCAAAGGTGTTGGTGATGACTATGTCGGCGCCGGCCGCCAGGTAGTCGCGGTGGACCGAGCCGACCACCTCCGGCATGGTCAGGTTGAGTTCCTCCGGGGACTGACCCGGCTTGAGTCCCCGTTCCTGAAGCATGGTCCCCATTGCTCCGTCAAGAATCAGAACCCGTTCGGCGATCGCATCAAGAAATGGCTTCATTTACGGTGGTTCCCCCTTGGTTTTTCTGCGGCGTGATCATCTGGCGGGGTGACAGGTGCGGCGTCCCGCTCAAGCGTATAATCGGGCGTAAGCGGTTCGTTCAGGTCGAGGTGGCGCAGGGTTGCCACCTGCCCGTCAAGCGTGATCCTGACCCGGGTAACGGACGGCTCGTTGGTGCAGACCGTGTTGACGATTGCATAGACCGCAACCATCTCGGCTGCGCTCCCGCCGGCCAGCAGCTCGGCAAATGAACTGCCGAGGTCAACCGTTGCCAGGTCTCCGTCCACCTGAACCCCGTTCAGGGGCACCCCTTCCGGGATCGCCTCTTCCAGTTCACCGACCGGCCCATTGAACAACTCTTCCAGCGCACTTCTGACGCATTCTGTCCGATCTGCACAGGCATCCATGCTGCGGGCCTCGCGTGAAAGCCGGTTTCCGCCGGACACAAAGAAAAGTATCGAGGTCCGCTGGCCGCCCGGCTGCTGAATCTGGGGAGTCGGCGGAACTTCGGTGCTGCTGCGGTATTTGCGATAGAGCATGACGCCGAATATCAGGGCAACGATCAGAAACGGCAGCAGCAGATTATAGGCTCGCGGTGTGCGCTGCTGGTTCATGGCGCGCCTCCCTGACTCTCGGCTTCAAGACTGACCTGATAGACGTCCCCCAGCCGGCCGCCCAGAAATCGGTTTCCGACCCTGATGAAACTGGCCGGGATATCGCTGACAAAATAGTGGTGGTTGCCTTTTTCAGCGGCCGGGCGGGTCATGGCTTTGTCCTTCAGGATTGCCGCCACGGTACGGGCGGTTTCTTCGGCGGAATCAACCAGCCGGACATCCGGCCCCATGATCTCGGCGATCAGCGGCTTCAGCAGCGGGTAATGGGTGCAGCCCAGGACCAGGGTATCGATGCCGGCATCCCGCAGCCCCCGCAGATAGGTTTCGGCTGTCAGCCGGGCGACCTGGTTGTCGATCCACCCCTCTTCGGCCAGCGGCACAAACAGGGGACAGGCCCTGGTCAACACCTCGGCCTCGGGTGCCAGGCGCTTGATCGCTCTGGTGTAGGCGCTGCTGCGGATGGTTCCGGCCGTTCCGATCACGCCGATCCGCCCTCCGGTACTGACCTGTACGGCCCGGCGGGCTCCCGGCTCGATCACCCCGACCACCGGTATCGGGAACTGGCGTTTCAGAGCCGGAACTGCGACCGCAGAGGCCGTATTGCAGGCCACCACCAGGAGCTTGATGTCACGCCTGACCAGAAACGATGTGATTTCGTGGGCATAGCGCGAGACGGTTTCGGGCGATTTGGTGCCGTAGGGGACGCGAGCTGTATCTCCGAAATAGATCGTATCCTCCTGGGGCAAAGCCCGGAAGATCTCGCGCAGGACGGTCAGCCCCCCGACTCCTGAATCAAATATGCCGATTGCCTGCCAGGACATAGGTAGTGATTCTTTCCGCCTATCATGTAATGGTTTTTCAAATTGATTATTTTATACTGATAACGGCTCAACAGGCAAGCCATTTGAGCCTGACGGCTCAATCGGTCACGACGCGCTGGCGCCAGGTGAAATTGAACGGCTGAAATCTCCTTGACAAACGCCGGGGCACTGATTACGTTTGGAATAGTTTTAGCACTCTGCCATGATGAGTGCTATTTTTTTGGGGTTAACTCATGGATGTCGAACTTTCACAGCGCAGCCGACAGATTCTTGAAGCGATCGTCGAGGACTACATCGCCACGGCAGAGCCGGTCGGCAGCAGCGCCGTTGCCCGCAGACACTCCCTTTCGTTCTCGTCGGCGACGGTCCGCAACGTCATGGCCAACCTGGAGGAGATGGGGCTTCTGACGTCACCCCACACGTCTGCCGGACGGATTCCCACCGAGAAGGCCTACCGTTTTTATGTTGACTCGCTGGTGGCACTGCGACAGGTCACCCGCGAAGAAAAGCGCCAGATCATACGGCATTGCCGCACCGCCGGATCCGGACTTTCCGGGATCCTCAAGGAGACCAGCCGGACGCTTTCAACCCTTTCCAATTACATGGGGATTGTGGTTGCGCCACGCTTCACCACCGATGTGTTCCGCCACATCGAGTTCATCCGCCTCGGCAATCGCAGGATTCTGGCGATCCTGGTTTCAAGCAACGGCGCAGTCCAGAACCGGCTGCTGGAAACCGGAGAAGACATGACGCAGGATGACCTGCTCCGGATGGGTACCTACCTGAACAGCCTGATGGAGGGGCTGACCATTGCCGAGGCACGGCAGCGGATCCTTCAGGAGATGCAGAACGAGAAAAACCAGTATGACCAGATGATGTCCCGGGCGCTGATGCTGAGCGAACAGGCGGTCACCGTTGAGAGTGAAGAGGTTTTCGTCGAGGGGCAGGCACGGATTCTCGATCAGCCCGAATTCAGCGACGTGGGGCGAATGCGGGAGATTTTCCGCGCTGTTGAACACAAAGGACAGCTGGTGCAGCTGCTAAACCAGTGCATGACTGCCGAAGGTGTGCAGATCTATATCGGCTCGGAGTCACCAGGCAGCAGCTCTGCCGGCGTCAGCCTGATCGCTTCGCGTTTTGTCACCGGCAGCAACACGGTCGGCATACTCGGCGTGATCGGCCCGACCCGCATGGGCTATTCGAACGTTATCCCGATTGTCGATTATACGGCCCGGCTGGTCAGCCGGATCCTTTCCGAGCAGTAAAACACGCCGGTGTACCGGCTGACCTGTCAGGATTATTTCACCCAAAGGACGCATCGCACCATGGAACAGACAGATACCGCCCCGATTACCGAAACGGAAACCGAAACCGCGCCCTCTCCCCCTGCTGCAGAACCGACACTGGAAGAGCAGCTGGCGGCGAAAGAGAAGGAAGCCCGCGACAATTGGGAAAAATTTCTCCGCGAGCGGGCCGATCTGGAAAACTACCGCAAACGGGTCAACCGCGAAAAGGACGAACTGCTCAATTATGGCATCAAATCGCTGGTTGAGGAGATTCTTCCGGTGGTTGACAACATGGAGCGGGCCCTGGCCCACGCCAGTGAAGACGGCCTGGGAGCGGTTGTGGAAGGCGTCCGCATGACCCACGGCATGCTGCTGACCGCCCTGAAAAAATTCGGCGTCACTCAGATCGAGGCGACCGGCGCCGCCTTTGACCCGGCTTTCCACCAGGCCATGGCCCAGGTGCCGACCGAAGAACACCCGCCAAACACCGTTGTCGAGGAGTACCAGAAAGGCTACCTGCTCAAGGAGCGCCTGCTGCGCCCGGCCATGGTGACCGTTTCGGTCTCGCCGAAATAATTTATCAACGGCCCTTGTTTTTTGGACAAACGCTTACTAGCTTGTTAATCAGAGCAGAACAGAAAAAGGAGGATGATTCGTCATGAGCAAAGTTATCGGTATCGACCTGGGAACCACCAACTCCTGCGTCGCAATCATGGAGGGTGGGGAGCCGGTTGTCATAGCAAACTCGGAAGGAAGCCGCACGACACCGTCAATGGTGGCATTCGCCGACAGCGGTGAGCGTCTGGTCGGCCAGCAGGCCAAGCGCCAGGCGGTCACCAACCCTGAAAACACTCTCTATGCGATCAAACGGCTGATCGGCCGTAAATTCGACTCCGATGCGGTAAAGAAAGACATCGCCATCTCACCGTTCAAAATCGTCAAGGCCGACAACGGGGATGCCTGGGTTGAGGTGCGTGACAAGCGCTATTCGCCTCCGGAAATTTCGGCCATGGTCCTGCAAAAGATGAAAAAAACCGCCGAAGACTACCTGGGCGAAACGGTGACCGATGCCGTTATCACCGTACCCGCCTATTTCGACGATTCCCAGCGTCAGGCAACCAAGGACGCCGGCAAGATCGC
>DCNF01000039.1:0-121 GCA_002322035.1 Geobacter sp. UBA1603 | reverse complement strand
AACGGCGACACCTTCCTGGGTGGAGAGGACTTCGACCAGCTTGTCATCGACTGGATCGCTGACGAGTTCAAGAAAGATCAGGGGATTGACCTGCGCGGCGACAAGATGGCGCTCCAGCGCC
>DCNF01000034.1:3267-11104 GCA_002322035.1 Geobacter sp. UBA1603 | reverse complement strand
AGTGCCGGAAATGCCGCATGCCGGTGAACACCATGGCGATGCCGTGTTCATTGGCGGCTTTGATGACCTCTTCGTCACGAACACTGCCGCCGGGCTGGATGATCGCCGTCACCCCTGCCTCGACCGCCGCATCAACTCCGTCCCGGAAAGGAAAAAAAGCATCAGAGGCCAGCACGGTTCCCCGTGTGGGCAGCAGCGCTTTCTGAACAGCGATCCGGGACGAATCGACCCGTGACATCTGGCCGGCGCCGATCCCGACGGTCTGGTCCCTGCTTGAAAAGACGATCGCGTTGGATTTTACATGTTTGCAGACTCTCCAGGCAAAGTCGAGCGCTTCGAATTCCGATGAGCTGGGGGTGCGCTCGGTCACCACCCGGCAGTCGGCCGCCTTGACCATGCCGAGATCACGGCTTTGAACCAACAGGCCTCCGGTGACTTTTTTTAAGTCGATCCCCCCTTGGGGGGGGCTCTCCAGAAGCGGGACCTGCATGACCCTGACATTTTTCTTTGCAGTGAAAATGGCAAGCGCTTCTTCGGTGTATCCTGGCGCGATAACCGCCTCCAGGAAGGTAGAGGTCAATTCCCGGGCCGTGTCGCCATCCACCTGACGGTTGAATCCGACGATGCCGCCGAAAGCCGATACAGGATCGCACTCGCGGGCTTTGAGATAGGCGGTCAGGGGTGAGTCGGCCAGAGCGGCACCGCAGGGGTTGGTGTGCTTGATGATCACGGCGGCACTCTGTTCGAACTCCTTGACCGTCTCGATAGCCGCATCAAGGTCGATGATGTTGTTGAAGGAAAGCTCTTTGCCCTGTAGCTGGACAGCCGTTGACACGCACGGCTCGGAAACATTTTTCTCCACATAAAACGCTGCTGTCTGCTGGGGGTTTTCCCCATAGCGCAGGTCCTGGACTTTAGTGACCTGGAGAGAAAACGTCGCCGGATACGGCTCGACCTGGTCTCCGAGCCGGGCGCCAAGGTAGTTGGATATGGCCCCGTCGTAGGCGGCTGTGTGCTGGAACACCTTGACGGCAAGCCCGAAGTTTGTTGCCGGGGAAATCCCGCCCGTGGTTCTGATTTCCTCCAGAACCCTGCCGTAGTCAGCCGCATCGACCAGGACCGTCACGTCCTGATGGTTTTTGGCTGCCGAGCGGAGCATGGTCGGCCCGCCGATATCAATATTTTCGATGGCATCTTCCAGCCGGCAGTCCGGCTTGGCAACTGTGGCTTCGAAGGGGTAGAGGTTCACCACTACCATGTCGATCCGCTCAATTCCGTGTTCTTGCATCATGGCGACATGCTCCGGGTTGGAACGCATGCCCAGCAGTCCGCCGTGCACTTTCGGGTGCAGGGTTTTGACCCGGCCGTCGAGCATTTCGGGAAAACCGGTGAACTCGGAAACATCCTTGACGTTCAGTCCGGCCTGACGCAGCAGCGCGGCTGTGCCGCCTGTTGAAAGAATTTCAACGCCGCAGGCTGCCAGTGCTCGGGAAAATTCGATGATACCGGTCTTGTCGGAGACGCTTATCAGTGCCCGTGTAATCTGTGCCATACTCTGTTCAGCTCCTTCTTAATCGTATCTGGTATCGGGAGTGCCGATCCTCCATGATGATCGTTACGTATCGGACTGGGGAAAGTCAATGCTGCGTATGAATGCTTCTTCGAAACGGGGTGTGCCGGAAAGAGGGACAACACGAAAGCGTCTCCCCAGGGTCTCGACCGGGGAGTAGTCGTCTGGGCTGTAGAGCGCCTGCTCCACGCCGGTCAGCGCCCCTTCGGAAACAAAACGAATGTTGTGTATCACGGTCTCATCAAAAATTCCAATGGTTTTAAGCCATTCAGGCTGCAGAACAGCGCCGAATGAACCGGTCAAAACCACGTCCCGCATGGCTTCAAAACGTATACGGGCCCGGTCGGCAAGCACCTCCAGCCCCGCCCGGATTGCTGCCTTGGCCAGTTGGATCTGGCGGATATCCCCCTGGGTCAGGGCCAGGGTCCGGGTGGCGTCACGGTGCAGAATAAAAGCCGGTTCTCCCGAGTACTCCGCGATGCGGTCGCCAATGGGTGAGGAAATCTCGTGCCGGTTTTTGAGGCGTCCGCGCGGGTCAACGGCACCATGCTCAATCAGCAGCGCCATGGCCTGAAGCGCAGCTGATCCGCAGAGTCCACGAGGATCTGTCGTGCCGATCGTACGGGTTTTTACCCGGCCTGATTCAAAGGCAACATGGCAGATTGCGCCATCCAGTGCTGGCATCCCGCAGGAGAGGTTGCCTCCCTCGAATGCAGGGCCGGCAGCCGCCGAAGTGGCCCAGATTATGTCGCCGGAGGCCAGGGCCATTTCGCCATTGGTGCCCATGTCAAGATAGAGTGCCGACTCGGCTTCTCCGGCCGGCAGCGCGCGCGCCGCGTCCGTTTGTCCGTGCAGGAAGGCTACCGTGTCACCTCCGACAAATCCGCCCGGCATCGGGAACAGGTAGAGCGGGATCGCAGCGGGCCACCCCAGGTCTGTGGTTGAAAGCCTGGTGCCGCCGGTATGCAGCGGGCGGAATGGCGGGAATGCCAGCGAGCGGACCGGCAGGCCGAGGAGGATGTGCTGCATGGCAGGGTTGCCGGCCAGGGCTGCCCGGGCGACCCGGTCCCACCCGCAGTGGTTTTGTTCCAGCAGCTGGCTGGCAAGGTTGAGGAGCTCCGCCCTGATCAGTCCACACATCTGCCGGTGTGCTTCCTCGGAGTTGACTGCGGCTTCAAGGCGGGAGACCACATCGGCCCCAAAGCTGCGCTGGGGGTTCATGCACCCGGCCAGCCCGATCCGTGTCCTACCGCCGATATCAACCAGCGAGGCCGCCAAGGTGGTTGTTCCCAAGTCAAAGGCAAGTGCGAGGGCGCTCATCAATAAATCTCGACGAGATGTTGTTCGCGGGGAGTTACAGAACCGATCTGCCGGGCAAAAAGCCCCCTGTTTTCGGCTGTTTCCAGAAAGCGTTTCGCACCGTCGGGAGCCAGGGCAATCAACAGCCCGCCGGATGTCTGCGGGTCGTACAGGGGCAACAGTAGGTCTACGGCGTTGTTACAGGGCTGGTTGACGCGCGGTGAAAAATAGTCGCGGTTGCGATAGCAGCCGGCCGGAACCAGTCCCGCGTTTAGTAGGTCGGTAAGACCGCCCATGAGTGGTATTGCCGTTAGTTCAAGAGAGATTGACAGCGTTTCTCCGGCCATTTCAGCAGCGTGACCGATAAGGCCAAAACCGGTCACATCGGTGCAGGCGTGGGCCCTGCACTCGATCATCAGCTCGGCCGTATCGCGATTCAGCGTAGTCATCCAGCCGAGCGCTTCGGCTATGGCCTCTTCTGGGGCGAGTTCCGCTTTGAGTGCGGTTGAGATGATGCCGGTTCCGAGCGGTTTGGTCAGTATCAGCAGGTCACCGGGCAGGGCGGTCGAGTTGCGGATTATCGAATCCGGGTTGATCAGGCCGGTGATTGACAGCCCGTATTTCAACTCGTTGTCCTCGACGGTGTGTCCTCCGACGAGGCAGACGCCGGTCTCGTCAAGGACACTCTTGCCGCCGGCCAGGATTTCTCGCAGAATCTCCCCGGGAAGCGAACAGGCGGGGAAGAACGCCAGATTCATGGCGGTGACCGGCCGGCCCCCCATGGCGTAGACATCGGATACCGCATTGGCGGCGGCGATACGCCCAAACGTGAACGGATCGTCCACCAGCGGGGTGATGATATCGCAGGTTTCGACCAGGGCGCATGAGTCCGAAATCCGATACACGCCGGCATCGTCTGAAGTTTCCGGCCCGACCAAGAGGTCCGGGTCGCGGGATGTGCACAGCCCTTCCAGGGCCGTCGCCAGGCCCTCCGGGCCCAGTTTGGCGGCTCAACCGGCGGCCTGCACCAGATGTGTCAGTTTGATCATGGCAGATAGACCCGTGGTACTCGTTTGCTGATTCCGCAGAAAATTTCGTAGGGGATTGTGCCGGCCCATCCGGCCAGTTCCTCGGCACCGACCCGGTTGCCCCGGGAGTCGGCGCCCAGGAGGGTGACTTCGTCGCCGACCGCTGCATCGGGGATGTCGGTCACATCAAGCATGATCCAGTCCATGCAGACCGTGCCGGCAACCGGTGCCCGCCGTCCTCTGATCAGGGCCTGGCCGCGGTTAGTCAACGCCCGCGGATAGCCGTCGGCATACCCGACCGGTACGCTGGCGACCTGTGTCTGCTTTCCGGCGGTGAAACGGCGGCCGTAGCTTATGGTTGCGCCCGGCTCGATGCGCTTTATCATGGCAATCCTGCTTTTCAGGGTCATGACCGGTGCCAGGTCGAGCTGGCCGGCAAAATCGGACGAAGGGAGTGATCCGTAGAGGGCAATGCCGGGGCGCACCAGGTTGCAGCCGGGCATGGCTCCGGTCATGGTTGCTGCGCTGTTGGCGATGTGGACATAGCGTGGGGTAAAGCCTGCCGCCCGGACATCGCCGAGAACCTTTTCGAACCGCTCGATCTGCATCCGGGTAAATTCGCACCCGTCCGGATCCAGCTCGTCAGCGCTGGCAAAGTGGGAGATGACCCCTTCAAGCTCGATGTTTGGCAGTGATCGCAGCTCGTTGATGACGGCAGCGGACTGGTCGCAGGGGATACCAAGCCGCCCCATGCCGGTGTCGATTTTTAAATGAATCCGGGCTTTGCGGAACAATCGGCCCGCCTCACGGTTCAGGTCGCGGGCCTGTTCAATCGAAAAAATAGTGGTGGAGAGGTTAAAGCCGATGCACTTGCGTTCCTGGCCGGGATAGATGCCGCCCAAGAGCAGAATCGTTCTGTCGATACCGCTTTTGCGGAGCTGAATGCCTTCCGCCAGAAAAGCGACCCCGAAAGCATCGACACCGAGCATTTCAAGTTCGCGGCTTACATCCATGAAACCGTGTCCGTAGGCGTCGGCCTTGACGACGGCCAGAATCTCCGTCCCGGTCTTGACCGTGGAGCGGATGATGCCGAAGTTGTGTCGTAAGGCTGCCAGGTCGATTTCTGCATAGGTCGGCCGGCTGTCTGGAAGAACCACGCTGCTGCCTGTCCCGTGGCCATAGCCACAGTTCTGAGGGTAGTTGGTAGTGTGAAACCAGAATATCCTTTTAGCATGCCGCCGCCGGTTCTGTAAAGCCTGTCACGTCGTTTGTGGCGGGAGTTCATATCCGTTGACAGCAGACCTGATTTACAGTAGGGTACCTTCCACGAACGGCCCTGGGGGAGTCCGCAAGGACTGAGAGTGACTGCGCCGACGCGCATCAGACCCCATGAACCTGATCCGGGTAATTCCGGCGGAGGAAAGCGGCGTTGCCTGTCGGTATCTGTGCCGGCCGCTTTCAGAGCGGCTTTTTTTGTTTGTGCGAGGAGTCGTCCGATGAGTGACAGCAGACAGTTGCGCCTGATTGTAACCGGTACCGCAAAGACTCCGCCGCTGGCGGGGGTCTACCTGATCACCGACCAGGGTGACAGCCTGACAGAACGGGTCACCCGCGCCTTCAAGGGAGGCGTGTCTGTTCTCCAGTACCGGGCCAAGGACAAATCGCACGATCTCTGCCGCAGCGAGGGGCGTGAACTGCAGAAGCTCTGTCGTTCGTTCGGCGTTGTTTTCATTGTCAATGACGATCTGCAGCTTGCCTGTGACCTGGATGCCGACGGTGTTCACCTTGGCCAGGACGACGGTACCGTTGCCGAGGCACGCCGCCTGCTCGGCCCGGGGCGGATCATCGGCATATCGACCCACAATCTGGAAGAGGCGTTGCGGGCCCAGGACGAGGGGGCCGACTATATCGGTTTCGGCGCCATGTATCCGAGCGAAAGCAAGACGGTGACCCGGATTGCCGGAACAGCGGGTCTGGCAGAACTGCGCGGAAGGATACAGATACCGGTTGTGGCGATCGGAGGCATCACTACCGGCAACGCCTGCCGGGTGATTGATGCCGGTGCCGATGCGGTAGCGGTGATCTCGTCGGTTTTGTCCAGTCCCCGCCCCGAAATCGCTGTTGCCGAACTGAAACTGCTCTTTAACCGGACACGCCCCTATCCGCGAGGATCTGTTCTGACGGTAGCCGGCAGTGATTCCGGGGGTGGTGCCGGCATACAGGCCGACATCAAGACCATCACTCTGCTCGGCGGGTATGCTGCTAGTGTGGTTACGGCGCTGACCGCCCAGAATACCCGGGGAGTCTCGGCAATCCACGGGGTTCCCCCGACGTTTGTTATGGAACAGTTTGAAACGGTTCTGGGCGATATCCCGATTGATGTGGTCAAAACCGGTATGCTGCACACGCCGGCGATTATTTCCGCTTTGGCTGAACGTCTGGGCGAGCGGGGCATGCTTTTGCCGCTCGTGGTTGACCCGGTCATGGTTGCCAAGGGGGGGGCGTCGCTGATGGACCGTGACTCGCTGGCATGTGTTCGAGACCAGCTGATTCCTCTGGCCTATCTGCTGACCCCGAATATTCCCGAGGCCGAGCGTCTGCTGGGGCGTCCGGTCCGCAGCGAAAGTGACATGGAGGATGCCGCCCGTGATCTGTATTCCCTCGGTGCCGCCAATGTCCTGCTCAAAGGGGGCCACCTGACCGGCCGCGAATCGACCGATATATTGTATGACGGGACAGAATGCCGTCATTTCAGAGCGGAGCGGATTTTTTCCAGCAATACCCACGGAACCGGCTGCACCTATGCTTCGGCTCTATCGGCCTTCCTGGCCCAGGGGGAGCCGCTCAAGGCGGCTGTTGAGCGGGCCAAGCAGTTTGTCACCACAGCCATCAGGCTGTCACGGCCGCTCGGCCGGGGGCATGGCCCGGTCAACCACTGGTCCGCTGCCTTCGAATGCCGTCCTGCGTGACGGTTGCGTTGTGTGGCAGCCAGCATGAAATCCAGACAGGAGTCATCCATGACCCAGCTTGAATACGCCCGCCGGGGCGTGATTACCGAAAAGATGAAGCTGGCCGCTGTTGCCGAGGGGGTCTCCCCGGAGTTTATCCGCACCGGCCTGGCCGCAGGCACGATTGTCATCTGTCACAACAATCTCAAGCACCCTAACGGAATCCCACTGGCGGTCGGGACCGGACTGCGGACCAAGGTCAATGCCAACATCGGTTCATCATCGGATGACACCGATATTCAGAAAGAGCTGGAAAAAGCCCGGATTGCGGTTAAATACGGTGCCGATGCGATCATGGACCTCTCCACCGGAGGGCCCGTGGATGAAATCCGCCGGGCTGTGGTGGCTGAAACCAGCGCTTGCATCGGCAGTGTGCCGCTTTATCAGGCCGCTCTTGATGCGGTGCGGATCAGGAAAAAGGCGATTGTTGACATGACCGTCGATGATATTTTTGCCGGGATTATCAAGCACGCCGAAGACGGAGTCGACTTTATCACCGTGCACTGCGGGGTGACTCTGGGTACTGTTGAGCGGATGAAAAACGAAGGAAGGATCATGGATGTGGTCTCCCGCGGCGGTGCCTTCACGATCGAGTGGATGAAGTACAACAACCGTGAGAACCCGCTTTTCGAACATTTCGACAAGCTTTTGGAAATCACGCGGGAATATGACATGACCCTTTCGCTGGGCGACGGGTTCCGCCCCGGTTGTTTGGCTGATGCCACTGACCGGGCGCAGATTCACGAGCTAATTCGCCTGGGAGAACTGACCCAGCGAGCCCAGGCGGCGGGCGTGCAGGTTATGATCGAGGGGCCGGGGCATGTGCCCCTGAACCAGATCCAGACCAACATCCAGCTGCAGAAACGGCTGTGCCACGGGGCGCCGTTTTATGTTCTCGGGCCGCTTGTGACCGACATAGCTCCCGGCTATGA
>DCNF01000034.1:0-3173 GCA_002322035.1 Geobacter sp. UBA1603 | reverse complement strand
ACCCCCTCTGAGCATCTCCGGCTGCCGGATATCCAAGATGTGCGCGACGGTGTGATCGCCTCGCGAATCGCCGCCCATGCTGCCGATATTGCCAAAGGGGTCACTGGTGCCATGGACAGGGACATTGCCATGGCTCGCTGCCGCAAGAAGCTGGATTGGGAGGGACAGTTCGCCCTGGCGCTTGATCCGGACAAGGCCCGGCAGTTCCGTGAGGACTCACCGGTGTCTGACCATGGGGCCTGCACCATGTGCGGTGAGTTTTGCGCCTACAAGGTTATGGATGATGCCATGGCGCGTTAGTGTCTGTCAAAGCTCGCGCACCTTTACTGAAACGCTCCCTGCCGGGGGCGTTTTTTTCTTGCCTGGAGCTTTGAACCTGCTTGACTCCTGGTTTGCAAATGGTAAAAAGAGCTGTAATGATTTTAGATTGTTGTCGCGAGCTGGATATGCTCTGATTTCTGCTCCCAGGAGTGTGAACTATGGCTTCATTCTGCAGAAAATTTACTTTCCTGATTATGGCCTGCACGCTGCTTTCGTGCAGCGGCAATGATACGGTCAGGCTCGGGTTTATCGGCGGACTGACCGGCCGCAACGGGGATCTGGGTACAGCCGGACGGGACGGTGCGCAACTGGCGGTTGACAGCCTGAATGCCGCAGGAGGGATTAACGGCAGAAAAGTCGAACTGGTTGTCCGTGACGACACAAGCAACCCGCTACAGGCACAATCAGTGATGGCTGAATTGATAAAGACCGGTGTTGTTGCGGTGATCGGACCGATGACCAGCGCGGTGGCCGAGACGGTGGTCCCGATCAGTACTGCCGCACGGGTGGTGCTGGTTGCCCCGACCGTCAGCAGCGCCGAATTCAACGGCCGCGACGATTATTTCTTCCACCTGAACCTGAACCGCGATACCGCCCTGGCCACGGCTGATTATCTCTCGAATACGCTCAAGGCTGTCCGTCCGGCGGTTATCATGGACAGTTCCAACCGCTCCTATACGGCAACGGTTGCCGGCGGGTTCAAGGAGCGCTTCCTCGCTGCTGCCGGAAGGCAGGTCAGCGAGTTTTCATTCAACTCCAAAGAAAAGCCGGACCTGCTCAAACTGGCCCGGTCGGTGGCAGCAGCACGGCCGGACGGAATTTTTCTGATTGCCGGAGCACTTGACAGCGCCATGCTCTGTCAACAGCTTAAAAAAATTGGCTCACAGGCCCCTGTTTTTATTGCTGAGTGGGGTGGCACCAACGAATTCATCAAGGCTGGCGGTAGTTCCGTCGCGGGTGTCCGGGGTTTCCAGCACTTCAATGCCGACAGTAGCCATGCTGCCTTCACCACGTTCAAGTCAGATTTTATGCGCCGATTCGGCGACACGCCCTCGTTTGCGGCAACATACAGCTACGAAGCAGTCATGATCGTTGCCCAGGCCTTAAAGGCTGGAGGGCAAGCCCGCATCAAGGAGAGTATCATCAAGATCGGGCGTTTTACAGGCCTGCAGGGTGACGTGAGTCTTGATGCATTCGGTGACCCCCGGCGCTCCTTTTCACTGATGCAGGTATCCGATGGTCGATTCAGGCTGGTGAACTGACTATGCCGCGACCGCAGACAAGCCTCCGGCGCGGAGTCGTACTGTTTGCGATAGGAGCCATAATCCTGCCGATGCTCCTGGGCGGCACCGCTTTCATGGTCTATCACAAGCGGGCAACCATGGCTGATATCAGCAATGAAAATATGCGCCTGGCCCAGGCGATATCATCGACGATCTCAATCTTTCTGGAAGGTCCCCTTAACACCCTCACTGCAGTTTCCAAAATATCGGCATTACCTTCAGCGTCCCCCGCATTTATAAACAGACTGCTGGAGCAGATGGTGACAGGCTACGGATTTTTTGAAAGCATTATGGTCCTCGACAGTTCCAGCGTTGTCCGTTCACTCGGAGTTGCTAGCGGCGTCCCGCTTAACCGGGATGAGTTTATTGGAATCGATCTTTCGGGTGCCGATGCCATCGCCAGAGCTCGCAAGAATAATCGCCATGCCTGGTCTGATACCTTCATCTCGCCCATAACCGGGCATCCGACTCTGCTCCTGGCGGTCCCTTCCGGTAGCGGCATGGTGGTTGGCACGATCAGCCTGAAAGATGTGAGCAGAATTGTCGCCCCTGAACAAAAGGGGAGCGAACATGCCTATCTGGTCAACCAGCGCGGGAGGATCATCGCCTGCACGCACCGCTTGAGGGTCGAACAGCAGGCAAGTGTCAGTACCCTGCCCAGCGTGTCTGCCGGCCTATTAGGAAAAAGAGGCGTATTTCAGTATGTTGCTGATGGGGAAGAGGTGATCGGGGCGGTAACGGCAGTGGCGGAAACCGGGTGGCTGGTTGTGGTCGAGCGGTCGCAGCAAGAAGTCTTTGCCCATCTCAAGGCGATCGAACGAGGGCTCGTTGCCGCCGTTACCGGCTGTGTGTTGTTGGTTGCCGCTTTGCTTCTGTATGTCTCCCGTCGGGTGCTCAAGCCGGTCATGGCAATCAGTGAGGCTTCCCGTTGCATGGCAGCTGGCAGCTACCCGGATATTCCCAGCTATGGCGGCAATTTTGCCGAAATAGATGACCTGTCAGCGAATTTCAGCGAGATGAGCGTTATCCTCCGTCAGCGTGAGTCTGAACTGCGTGAAAAAAACAACGAGCTTGAACATGAGATCGCTGAACGGCGTCTGATTGAACGGACTCTGCGGGAACAGAATGAGCAGCTTGCAATCGTCGAGGAACTCCTGCGCAAGCAGTTGGACGAAACGCTTGAAATTCACGGTGAACTGCAGACCAGTAAAAACCTTCTGCAGGGGATGCTTGACAACTCATTTGGCTTACAGGGGCTGCTGACAACGACGGGTGTCGTCCTGGAAGCCAACCGGAGTTCCCTTGAACTGCTGGGTGTTTCCCGTAAGGAAGTCGTTGGCAAATACTTCTGGGACACCCCGTGGTGGGATCATGATCCAGAACTGTGCGAACGATTGAAAAATGCCATTGGCCGTGTAGCAGCTGGCGAAGGGATGGAGCGTTTCGAGGCGGTCCACCGTGACAGAAACGGCAGCCTGCGCCTGATCGATTTTTCCCTTAAGCCGGTTTTTGGCGAAGACGGGATCGTACGATACCTGATACCGGAGGGGCGGGATGTCACGGACCACC
>DCNF01000078.1:7952-8172 GCA_002322035.1 Geobacter sp. UBA1603 | reverse complement strand
CGCCGAACTGGGCGCCGATGCCGAGCTTCTGGGCGGCAGCCAGCAGTTTTTCCTCCAGGGCGATGTCACGGAAGGCCTGACCGTGGGCATTCCCCTCGGTCGGCAGACCATCCAGCTCCTTGGCGGTGGCCAGCTTGACGGTCTTCATGACCGCATCGGCGCTTGTGCCGCCGATGACGAAAGCGATGTGGTAGGGAGGACAGGCGGCGGTGCCCAGGTA
>DCNF01000078.1:6570-7881 GCA_002322035.1 Geobacter sp. UBA1603 | reverse complement strand
AGCTTCTCCGGGGTCAGGAGCGCCTTGGTCTCCTGGAAGAGCATGGTCTTGTTGGCCGAGCCGCCCCCCTTGGCCATGAAGAGGAACTTGTAGTAGTCGCCGTCCACGGCCTGGATGTCGATCTGGGCCGGCAGGTTGGTGCCGGTATTCACTTCCTCGTACATGTCCAGCGCCACCGTCTGGGAATAGCGCAGGTTTTCCTCGGTGTAGGTCTTGTAGATACCCTTGGAAATCCACTCCTCGTCCTTGACGCCGGTCCAGACTTTCTGGCCTTTCTTGGCGACGACCGTGGCGGTGCCGGTATCCTGGCAGACAGGCAGCTCGAAATTGGCGGCGATCTCGGCATTGCGCAGGAAGGCCATTGCCACGCCCTTGTCGTTCATCGATGCTTCCGGATCGCGCAGGATCTTGGCCACCTGTTCGTTATGCTCGGGTCGCAGCAGGAAAGAAACATCCTTCATGGCCTCGTTGGCCAGAATCGAAAGTGCTTCGGGGCAGACCCGCACCACGTCCTCACCGGCGAATTTCTCCACCATGACATATTTTTCCGAGCCTTCGATCTTGCGGTATTTCGTCTCGTCCTTGGCAAGAGGGAACGGCTCCTGATAGACAAACGGCTTGGTTGACATGGGCTGATCTCCTTTCAGATGCAGAGTTGGGTAACCGCCTGAAGCGGATTGTGTATACAGGTCCGGCATAGTAGTGAAAATCGACTGATTTGTCGAGGGGGAAGTTGATTTGAGAAACATGATTGAATTTGACAGGTTTGCTGGGGATATGTTACGAAGAATCAGTCCGTTTCCCAGCGAATGACGAGGTGTTTCCCATGTTCAAGAGCCTTCGAGAAGATATCAATTCTGTTTTTGATCGTGACCCTGCGGCACGCAGTGCCCTGGAGATCGTCCTCTGCTATCCTGGACTTCATGCCCTCTGGATCTACCGCATCGCCCACTGGTTCTGGGGTAACGAGTTTTTTCTCCTTGGGCGTTTCATATCTCACATCGGCAGGTTCCTGACCGGGGTTGAAATCCATCCCGGAGCGAAGATCGGCAGCAAGTTTTTCATCGATCACGGCATGGGGGTGGTCATTGGCGAGACGGCGGAGATCGGCGATAACGTGACGCTCTACCATGGCGTTACCCTTGGCGGTGTTACCTGGGATAAGGTCAAGCGCCACCCGACGCTGGATGATAATGTTGTCATCGGTTCCGGCGCCAAGATTCTCGGCCCGTTTACGGTCGGCAAGGGGGCCAAGGTCGGCTCCAATTCGGTGGTCGTGAAAGAGGTGCCGGAGAACGCCACGGTGGTCGG
>DCNF01000078.1:873-6483 GCA_002322035.1 Geobacter sp. UBA1603 | reverse complement strand
AACGCCCCGACCTTGAACATGGGAAAATGCCTGACCCGGAGGCAAAGGCCATCGCCTGTCTGTTCGATCAGATCAGGGAGCTTGAGCGGAAATACGATCTGCTTGCCAGAGAGCATGAGGAACTGAAGCAGCGGGTGGGTGCTCATCCATGATCAAACGCCAGACCACCATCAATCGTATCTTCAAAGTTTCAGGCATCGGTCTGCATTCCGGTGCGCCGGTCACCCTTGAGTTTCTTCCCCGCCGCGAGCCAGGTATCGCATTCGTCCACAACGGAATTACCATACCTGCCCGCTACGACATGGTGGCCGATACCCGCCTTTCAACCCTGATTTCCCGGGAAGGTGCGGCCGTTTCGACCGTCGAGCACCTGATGGCGGCCTTTTACTTTTCCGGCATCACCAACTGTCTGGTTTACATCGACGGGCCGGAAGTGCCGATCCTGGACGGTTCAGCCTGGGAATTCTATCAGGGGATGTGGAAGGCCGGGGTGTATGAGTTCCCCGAGGCGGGTGTCTACCTCAAGGTGCTCAAGCCGGTTGAAGTCAGCCTTAAAGATGCCTTTGTCAGGATCAAGCCTCTCAATATGCTCGACATCACCATGTCGATCGAGTTCCGTCCGCCGGTGGGCAAGCAGAGGAAGCGGGTCACCGATGTGGAAAATGCTTTCTCGATCATCAACTCGCGCACCTTTACCATGGTGGAAGAGATCGAGGCGATTAAGAAGGCGGGGCTGGCAAAGGGCGGCTCGCTGGATAACGCGGTGGTGATCGGCGAGGACGACGTGATCAATCCCCAGGGACTGCGCTACAAGAAGGAGCTGGTCAACCACAAGATTCTTGATCTGATCGGTGATCTCTACACCAGTGGCTACCGTATCCTCGGCAAGGTCGAGGCCAACAAGACCGGGCACCATCTCAACAATCTTTTCCTGAAAGAGCTTTTCTCCAGTTCCGATAACTATTTGATCTATTGATCGGAACGATCACTGGTGAAGTCGGCAGCCCAAAGCCAGGCAGCTCCGGAGCGGCTGACCGGCTCATTGCCGCCCCGCCCGGAACACGGCCTTCGATTTTCTCTTGATTTCCTCTCCGCTTACATGATATAAAATTCCGCTATTTCAATTCACACGCCCCATGAATGACCGATGGTGTCCCACCACGAGGGATGACGCGGGGCGGAGGACAAACCAAAGGAGAACACCGCATGTCAAGCATCAGCATGAAGGAACTGCTGGAGGCCGGAGTCCATTTCGGCCATCAGACCAAGCGCTGGAACCCCAAGATGAAACCCTACATCTTCGGGGCCCGTAACGGGATTTACATCATCGATCTGCAGAAAACCGTCCGCTACTTCAAATCCGCCTATAACTATGTCAAGGAATCGGTCCAGGACGGCAGTACGGTCCTGTTTGTCGGTACCAAGAAACAGGCACAGGACTCGGTTGCCGAAGAGGCATCGCGCTGCGGTCAGTACTACGTCAACCAGCGCTGGCTGGGCGGCATGCTGACCAATTTTTCGACGGTCAAGCAGAGCATCGACCGGCTTAAGCGTCTTGACGCCATGTTTGATGACGGTACGATTGAAGCCTACACCAAAAAAGAAGCGCTGCAGTTCGAAAAAGAGCGTGAAAAGCTGCAGAAGACCCTGGGCGGCATTAAGGGAATGCATAAACTTCCCAGCCTGATGTTCGTAATCGATCCGAAAAATGAGGAAATTGCCGTTCAGGAAGCCAAGAAGCTTGGAATTCCGGTGGTGGCGATTGTTGATACCAACTGCGATCCCGATCCGATCGATATGGTCATCCCCGGCAACGACGACGCCATCCGGGCCATCCGCCTGCTGACCTCAAAGATCGCCGATGCGGTCATCGAAGGGGGCCAGGCCCGCAATGCAGCGCTCCAGGCCGACACTGAAGGTGATGAGGTGTTTGTGCAGACTGATGCGCCAGAAGAGGAAAGTGCGGCCTAGTTCAGGCTGACGATATACTATTTCCCCCGTGCAACCGGGGAGGAGGATAATGAGAATGGCTGTTACCGCTGCACAGATCAATGAATTGAGAAAATCAACCGGCGCCGGCATGCTGGACTGCAAAAAAGCGCTTGAGGAAACCAACGGCGATTTCGAGAAGGCGGTAGACTTTCTGCGCACCAAGGGGCTTGCCGCTGCTGCTAAAAAGGCCGGCCGTGCCGCCACCGAAGGCATGGTTGCCGCTTTTGTTTCTGACAACCTGAAAAACGGTGTGCTGCTCGAGGTGAACAGCGAGACAGACTTCGTTGCAAAGAACGATAAATTCCAGGCTTTTGTCGCCAGTATCGGCCAGCACATCCTGGCTACTTCGCCGGCTGACGTTGAAGCAATGCTGGCCCAGCCCTTCAGTGGTGATGCCGGAAAGACCGTCGAGACCTATCTGAAAGAGTCCGTTGCCATCATCGGCGAAAACATCCAGATCCGCCGTTTTGCCAAGTACGACGTGGCTGGCGACGGCTGCATCGGTTCCTACATCCATGCCGGCGGCAAAATCGGCGTCATGGTGCAGGTCGACAGTCCGGCAGTTGCCGCTGGCAACAAAGACGTTCTTCAGGCCCTTGTCAAGGACATCGCCATGCATTCGGCCGCTGCTGCTCCGCGCTATGTCAGCCAGGATCAGGTGGATGCCGACGTGCTGGAGCGCGAGAAGGAAATCTATCGCGCCAAGGCCCGTGAAACCGGCAAGCCGGAGAACATTATCGAGAAGATCATTGAAGGCCAGGTGAAGAAGTTTTTCTCCGAGATCTGCCTGGTTGAGCAGCAATTTGTCAAAGACACCGACAAGACCATCGCCCAGGTGGTTGCCGAAGCCGGCAAGGCTGTCGGCGGCGCTGTCGCCGTCAGGCGTTTCGAACGTTTTGTCCTCGGCGAAGGACTTGAGAAGAAAGAATCGGACTTTGCCGCCGAGGTGGCGGCAGCGGCCGGCCTGTAACAGGTCACCAGGGCCGGCCGGAAGGCCGGCCTTTCTTATATCAGACAGGAGGTCAGCATGAGTACCCGCCCATCCTTCACCCGCGTCCTGCTCAAACTGTCCGGCGAGTCGCTGGCCGGTGACCAGGGGTATGGCATTGATCCCCAGACGATCAGTACGATTGCCCGTGAAATCAAGGACGTAGTCGATAAAGGTGTACAGTTGGCGCTGGTGATCGGCGGCGGCAATATATTTCGAGGTCTGGCCGCATCTTCCAAGGGTATGGATCGGGCCAGCGCCGATTATATGGGTATGCTGGCAACCGTTATCAACTCGCTGGCCATGCAGGACGCCCTTGAAAAACTGGGGGTTTCTACCCGGGTGCAGTCAGCGATTGCCATGCAGGAGGTGGCCGAGCCCTATATTCGCCGCCGGGCAATGCGACATCTGGAAAAGGGACGGGTGGTCATTTTCGGGGCCGGGACCGGGAACCCCTATTTCACGACTGATACGGCCGCCAGTCTGCGGGCGATGGAAATCAATGCCCAGGTTATTCTCAAGGGCACCAAAGTCGATGGTGTTTATTCAGCGGACCCGAAAAAAGACCCCGCTGCGGTCAAACTACCCCGGCTGACCTATATCGACGTGCTGAAAAAGGGGCTTCAGGTCATGGATGCCACCGCGACTTCGCTCTGTATGGACAACAATCTTCCGATCATCGTTTTTGATCTGACCACTCCCGGCAATATCACCAGAGTGATTGCCGGCGAAGAAATCGGAACTATCGTACAAGGAGAATAACGTCATGCCAAAGACCGTGCTGGACGACATGAAGTCTCATATGGAGAAAACCCTGGGAGTCCTCAAGAACGAATTCCAGAAAATCCGTACCGGCCGTGCCTCCACCTCGCTTCTGGATGGCATCAAGATCGATTACTACGGTAATCCGTCGGCCATCAGCCAGGTCGCCACGCTGGCGGTGCCCGAGCCGCGCACGATCACCATCGCACCCTGGGAAACCAAAATGATCGGGCCGATCGAAAAGGCGATCCTCAACTCAAATATCGGCCTGACCCCGTCCAATGACGGTCGGCAGATCCGCCTTAATCTCCCTCCGCTGACCGAAGAACGCCGTCGGGAAATCGTCAAAGATCTCAAAAAGAAGGCTGAAGACGACAAAATCGCTCTGCGCAACATTCGGCGTGATGCCATTGACCGGTTGAAAAAACTGGAAAAGGAAAAAGCCATCACCGAAGACGAACTGAAAAAATATGAAAAAGATGTGCAGGATGCCACAAAGGCTTATGAGCACAAGGTTGATGAAGCGGTTGCCCATAAGGAAAAAGAGGTCATGGAAGTCTGATGCTTCCCCTTGATCCGGAACGCCTGCCGCAGCATCTTGCAATTATCATGGACGGCAATGGCCGCTGGGCCCAGCAGCGCATGCTGAAACGGATTGTCGGCCATCAGCGCGGGGCCGAAACGGTCAAGATGGTGGTGGAACAGTCCAACCTGCTCGGCATCAGGCATCTGACGCTCTTTGCGTTCTCATCGGAGAACTGGCTGCGGCCAGCCATGGAGGTCCGCGCTCTGATGACTCTGCTGAAGAAGTATATCCGTCAGGAAACAGCCCGGATGATGCGCAAAAACATCCGCTACAACATCATCGGTAACCGCGCTGACCTGCCGGACGATGTCAATGAGACGCTGGACTGGGCCATCAGGGAAACCTCCGGCAACACCGGCATGGTGCTGACCCTGGCGCTTTCCTACGGCAGTCGCCAGGAATTGAGCATGGCTGCTGCGCGGCTTGCCCGTGACGTTGCCGCCGGGCGGCTGTCCGCTGATGATGTTACCATGGACGTGTTCGGAGCGTACCTTGACACCGGGGGGCTGCCCGATCCCGACCTTCTGATCAGGACCAGCGGGGAGATGCGGATCAGTAATTTCCTGCTCTGGCAGCTGGCCTATACCGAGCTCTACTTCACCGATATCAATTGGCCCGATTTTACCATTAACGAATTCCACAAGGCCCTGGCCGACTATCAGTCGCGTGAGCGGAGATTCGGCAAGACAAGCGACCAGATTTCCCGGGGGGCCTGACCATCAAACGTCTTGTGACCGCCCTCATCCTGCTGCCGGTAGTGCTTCTGATCGTTGTCAAGGGTGATACACCCATCTTTGCCGGCATGGTTGCACTGTTCAGCGCTGTCGGCATGATCGAGTATTACCGGATGGCGCTTCCCGGCCGCACTCTCGAAGGGTGGCTTGCGGCAGTCTGTTCGGCTGCGCTGGTCTGCACTCCGCTTTGCAATCATGATCCGCGGGCTTCTATGACCGCCATCGGCCTGCTCTTCCTTGTCTTTGCCCTGCTGTTCCTCTTCCGTATCAGCGACATTGCCGATGCTGCCCGCGAGGTCTCATATGCCCTGCTTGCTTTCCTGTATATCCCGTTTCTGCTGATGCACCTGGTGATGCTGCGCAGCACCGCCTATGGCTGGCAGTGGCTGGTGGTTATCATGCTGATCGTCATGACGAATGATTCGGCTGCCTACTACACCGGCAGCGCTTTTGGCAAGCGCCGCCTCTACCCGCTGGTCAGTCCCAAGAAGAGCGTTGAGGGAAGCATCGGCGGGCTGCTCGGCAGCATTGCCGGCACCATGATCGCC
>DCNF01000078.1:302-832 GCA_002322035.1 Geobacter sp. UBA1603 | reverse complement strand
TCCCTTTTTTCCACAGTTATCCGCCACTGACGCACTGGTGACAGCGCTGGTCATCGGTGCTCTCGGTCAGGCCGGTGACCTGTTCGAATCGATGCTCAAGCGCAGTTTCGGGGTTAAGGACTCCGGCACGATCTTCCCGGGCCACGGTGGAGTGCTCGACCGGCTCGACAGCATCATCTTCGCCGCACCGGCTGTTTATTACTACGTTATGTATATATTCAGGGGGTAGCACCATGAAAACTCTCTCGATCCTGGGCTCTACCGGTTCGATCGGCGTCAGCACCCTGGAGATAGTTGCCGCTCATCCGGACCGTTTCCGTATTGCCGCACTGACCGCCGGCCGCAACCTGGAGCTTTTTGCCCGGCAGATCCGCCAGTTCTCGCCGGCAATTGCAGCCGTTGCACATGAAGAGGATGTGCCGCGCCTGAAAGCCCTGTGCTCCGATCTGGGCGTGAAGATCATCGGCGGCAGGGAGGGGCTGGTCGCTGCGGCAACCGCAGACGATGCGGAGATGGTGGTGGCGGCGATT
>DCNF01000078.1:0-130 GCA_002322035.1 Geobacter sp. UBA1603 | reverse complement strand
TATCCGGTGGACAGCGAGCACAGTGCCGTTTTTCAGTCGATCGAGGGGCACCGCAGCCAGGATATCACCAAGATAATCCTGACAGCGTCCGGGGGGCCATTCCTGAACACTCCGGTGGAGCAGCTGAAGG
>DCNF01000089.1:70901-71095 GCA_002322035.1 Geobacter sp. UBA1603 | reverse complement strand
TGGCGCCCCCCTGCCCCACGGCAGAGTTATCCCGACTTCAACCTGCCAGACGAGGTAACGGCCCGTTTTTCCGGTGAGGTGACGATCGACTCCAGCGCCACCGACATGCTGACCCTGCGGGTCCCGGCACAGATACTGCCCGCTGTGGTGCAGTACCTGAAACAGCGGCCGGAGTCAGCATTCAAGCGGCTGGA
>DCNF01000089.1:70436-70600 GCA_002322035.1 Geobacter sp. UBA1603 | reverse complement strand
CACCCCCTGCGCAAGTCCCACCCGTTTCGAGCGACGGAGATGAAGCCGTACACCGTTGACGATGCCCGCACACATGCTCCCCTGCCCGCCTCCGATTTTTTCGAAAAGACCGGCGACGGCGAAATGCTGCTCAATCTCGGTCCCCAGCACCCCGGCACCCACGG
>DCNF01000089.1:68882-70314 GCA_002322035.1 Geobacter sp. UBA1603 | reverse complement strand
CCACCGCGGCGCCGAGAAGATCGCCGAGAGGCAGCACTGGGGCCAGTTCATCCCCTATACCGACCGGATTGACTATCTCTCCGGAATCCAGAACAACCTGGCCTATGTTACCAGCGTTGAAGGACTGTGCGGCATAACCGTTCCGGAGCGGGCTGTGCATATCCGGGTCATGCTGGCCGAGCTGTTCCGTCTGGCCAGCCATCTGGTCTGGCTGGGGACGTTCACCGCCGATGTGGGGGCTATGACGCCGGTATTTTACACATTTACCGACCGGGAGAAAATTTTTGACATCGTCGAGATGATCACCGGAGGGAGGATGCACCCGGCCTGGCTGCGCATCGGCGGAGTGGCCGAGGATCTGCCTGACGGGTGGCAGAAACCGGTGGAGGAACTGCTGGCTTGGATGCCGTCCCGGCTGAAGGAATATGAGCAGCTGATCAACGGAAACCCGATCTTCAAAGCCCGAATGAAGGGGGTCGGAGCCATCTCCCTTGCGGACGCCATTGAGTGGGGCATAAGCGGCCCCAATCTTCGGGCCTGCGGTTTTGAATGGGACTTGAGAAGGAAAATGCCCTATGGAGGATACGACCGGTTTGAATTCGAGATACCGGCAGCCGACGGCGGAGACTGCTGGGCCCGCTACCAGGTCAGGATGGCTGAAATGAGGCAATCTCTTGCGATTGTAGGGCAGGCCATGCGCAGCATGCCGGGGGGGCGCTGGATCACCGATGACTACCGTTTCGTGCTGCCGCAGAAACCTGATACCCTCACGAGCATCGAATCACTGATCCACCACTTCGTCAACGCGACCCGCGGCATGTCGCCTCCCCGTGGAGAATATTATCGTGCCATCGAAGCCCCCAAGGGAGAATATGGCTATTTTGCCGTCTCGGACGGGCTGCCCACCCCCTACCGGTTGCGGATCAAAACCCCGAGCTTCCCCCACATCCAGGCCCTGCCAGCCATGAGTCGCGGCTGGCTGGTGGCCGATTTTCTTGCCATACTCGGCTCGATTGACTTCGTGCTGGCCGATCTGGACCGTTAGCGGCGCTCCACACTCATAACTGTCGGCATCACTTCCGACCGGCACCTATGCCGTTTGCGAGTTTTCGAAGATCTGATCAAAGTCGTCCTTAACAGCGTCAAAGGCCTCCAGAACCTTGGGGTCAAAATGATGAGGCATGGTACGGCCATCGCCGTTGACAATGATCGAGCAGGTTTTGAAATGGTCAAAGGCCGGCTTGTAGACCCTGCTGTTGCGCAGGGCATCATACTGGTCCACCAGCATGACAATCCGGCCGGCCAGCGGGATGTCATCCCCCTGCAGCCCCTGGGGATAACCGGTGCCATCCCAGCGTTCGTGGTGGGTTGCCGCAATAACCGCCCCCATCTGCAGCATGGCGTGATCTGAACCTCGCAGAATCTTTTCCCC
>DCNF01000089.1:41309-68842 GCA_002322035.1 Geobacter sp. UBA1603 | reverse complement strand
ATCGTCGTATGCTGTTTGATGGTTGCAAACTCTTCGGCCGTCAGGGCTCCCGGCTTAAGCAGAATCGAATCGGGAATACCGATCTTGCCGACGTCGTGCATGGCGCTGGCCACGGAGATGTTGTCGATAAACACCTCCGGGAGCCCCATCTGCTGTGAGAGCCTCTTGGCGTACATGCCGATCCGTGAGATGTGCAGACCGGTATCTTCGTCACGAAGTTCGGCGGCGGCGGTCAGACGCTCGATGATCTCACGGCTCATTTCCGTCAGTTTACCAAGGGCGGCATTCAATTCTGAGGTGCGCACCTCAACCGTTCGCTCCAGCTCACGCTTGTAGTTCTTCTCGATCCGCATCAGCCGCTTGTAGGTCAGCCCCTTTTCCACGGCGTGGATCAGGTACGGGGGACGGTAGGGCTTGATGATAAAATCGAACGCGCCTTTCTGGATTGCCTTGACCGCGGTATCAAGGTCCGCGTAGGCGGTCATCAGCAGTACCGGCGTCTCCCGGTCCATGATCCTGATTTTTTCCAGCAGCTCAATGCCGGTCATGCCAGGCATATTGATGTCGGTCAGAACCAGGTCGACCGGCTCCGAGGCAAAGCGTTCTACTGCCTCTCGACCGTTGTCAAAGGGAATGATGCTGAAGCCGTATTCACGAAGCAGCAATGTGACGCTGTCGAGGACAAAACGGTCGTCATCGACAACAAAAATGGCCCCCTGTTGTTCAGTTCCCATGTTCGAGGACCTCCCTTATGGCAGCCAGCAGCTCCCGGGGCAGAAACGGCTTGGCAATGAAATGGATTCTCCCGCCTGCGGGCAGGTGTCCTTCTACGGCATCGGCACCGTAGCCGCTGCAGAAAATCACCGGCATGTCCGGTGTTATGGCAGAAATTTCACGATAGACATCAACACCCTTCATGCCGGGCATGACCGCATCGAGAATCACGAGGCAGATTTCACCATGGTGCTGACGATACTGCTCCAGCGCCTGGGTGCCGTCTTCAGCGGCGATGACAGTATAGCCGAAGTTTTCCAGCACCTCTCGGGCAAGGGACCTGGTGGCCTGGTCATCCTCGGCCAGCAAAATCACCTCGCTGCCCCCCCGGGTCGGCTCAACCGGAATGGCTTCCACTGGCGGCAGCGCCTCCGTATCGGTCAAGGGGAGGTAAATCTGGAAAATCGTACCCATGCCTATCAGGCTATTGCAGGTGATATAACCACCATGCTTCTTGATAATGCCGTAGACGATCGACAGCCCGAGCCCGGTCCCCTTGCCGGTCTCCTTGGTCGTGTAAAACGGTTCGAAAATCCGTTTCACCGCTTTTTCATCCATCCCGCATCCGGTATCCGAAAAGACCAGCAGCGCATAACGCCCTTTTTCACCGAATCCATGGGCGGATACAAACTGGTTGTCCAACTGGACCGTTTCGGTACTGATCGATATGGTACCACCATCCGGCATGGCATCCCGGGCATTGGTGGCCAGATTCATAATCACCTGCTCGATCTGCATACTGTCGGCCATGATCGGCAACGGCTCGGCCTGGAGTTCGGTCAGCAGACGCACGTCCTCGCCAATCAATCGGATCAACAGCTTCTCGACCCGCTCGATCACAGCATTCAGATCAATTCTCACCGGGTTGTTGACCTGTTTACGACTGAAGGCCAGCAGCCCCTGGGTCAGGCTGGCACCCCGCTCGGCCGTAGCGATGATCTGATCGACCGTAACCTTGAGCGAGCTCTCATCGGGCAACTTCATCTGCATGATCGTCGAATAGCCGATTATCGCGGTCAGGATATTATTGAAATCGTGGGCTATGCCGCCTGCCATCTGGCCAACCGCCTCCATCTTCTGGGAGTGACGCAACTGGCTTTCAAGCTTTTTCTGATCAGTAATATCCTCCTTAATAGCAACAAAATGGGTTATTGTGCCGTTCTCGTCTCGAATCGGAGCTATCAGAGCCATCTCCCAGTAGTGATCGCCATTCTTCTTGATGTTGTAAAACTCACCACGCCATTCGCCACCCTGCAGAATTGTTTCCCAGAGCTTACGGTAGTCGGCAGCAGAAGTGAAACCAGACTTGAGTACCCGCGGATTTTGACCGATCAGTTCTTCAGTCGAGTAACCGGTCAGACGGGTAAAGTGGGAGTTAGCGTATTCGATTGTGCCATGAACATCGGTGATCACAATCGAAACCGGGCTCTGTTCTACAGCGACCGAGAGCTTGCGCAACAACGCCTCGGCTTTCTTACGTTCAGCCAGTTCGCGCTGCGAGTCTTCAACCAGGCGGGCATTCTCAAGCGCCAGGGACGCCAATTCTCCAAACTGGGCTAACTGGCTGATCATCTCGGCAGTGAACACACGGCCCGGCTCGACGAAAGCAAGCCCCAGAACACCGACAACTTCTCCGTTGGAGGTCAGCGGGACACCAGCCATGGCATGCATGATATCCCTGTCCGGATCAGGCAGTCGGCCTTCCCATTTGCTGTAATCGTCGACCCAGACCGGTTCGGCATTCTGCCAGACGCGCCCGCACAGCCCCTGGCCGGGAGAGATCGGATAATGCACGAGCCCGTCATAAATGCCGCTCTGGAAGACCATGATCATTTCGGTTGACGAGCTGTTTTTCAGGTAGACGTAGCAGTGATCAGTTTCCATCAGCTTGCCGGCCCTGATTACGATCGCCTGCAAGAGCCCCTGCACGTCATGGCGCCTCAACAAGCCCAGTGTAATGTCATGCAATGCCTGAAGGTATTCGTTCTTACGGGACAACAAGCTATCACCATGGCCACGTTCGGACATCCTCTGTTTTTCAGTCGTATATTCAGACTGGTCAAGACTCATCGTTTATCACCCCGCCAGGCATTCGCCTGTAGATCAGTACGGCATATTTTATAAAATCATAACACAGTTTTATCCATACTCAATCGGTTTTTCAGCGAATACCCACTTCCATGTATACCATTGAATCCTTCGTCAGCCTGAATTCTGCTGAATTCTGCTTGAACATTGCCCCCCCCTGGGCTAGTATTGTCTACCTTTTAAGCAACGAGGCACCGACGTGGATAAACTCATCATCAAAGGCGGGAAAAAGCTCAGGGGAGACGTCACTGTCAGCGGCTCCAAAAACGCTTCCCTGCCGATTTTTTGCGCCACAATTCTGGCGCCCGGCCAGAACCAGATCAGTAACGTTCCCTTCCTGCGGGACATCAACACGACCATCAAGGTGCTGGAATCTCTTGGTGCTTCAGTCGAGGGAAACGGGCACACAGTCAGAATCGATTCGTCCGGGATCACCAACCACGAGGCGACCTATGAACTGGTCAAAACCATGCGGGCCTCGGTACTGGTTCTGGGCCCACTTCTGGCCCGCTTCGGCAAAGCCCGCGTCTCACTGCCGGGCGGCTGCGCCATCGGCGCACGTCCGATCAATCTGCACCTGAAGGGGCTCCAGTCCCTGGGAGCCGAAATCACACTTACCCACGGATATGTGGAGGCACGGGCAAAACGGCTCAAGGGAGCCCGAATCAACTTTGACATCTCCACTGTCGGCGGCACCGAACACCTGATGATGGCAGCTGCCACCGCCAAGGGAGAGACAATTCTGGAAAATGCCGCCCGCGAGCCGGAAATTGTCGACCTGGCATGTTACCTTAACCGGATGGGGGCAAAAATCGAAGGGGCTGGTACTGACACAATCCGCATCCAAGGTGTATCTGAGCTGTCAGCCGCCAGCTACGAAGTCATGCCGGACCGGATCGAAGCCGGGACGTTCATGATCGCAGCCGCCATGACCGGAGGCGATGTCAGAATCAACGGCATGAAGCTGGAACATCTTGACGCCCTGGCCTTCAAAATGCAGGATGCCGGCGTTGAAATCACGAGCCGTGACGGGATCGTCCGGGTCAAAGGCCCGCGACGGCTAAAGAGCGTCAACATCAAAACCCGTCCCTATCCCGGTTTCCCGACCGACATGCAGGCCCAGTTCATGGCCATGATGTGCATTGCCGACAGCGCCAGCGTTATCTCGGAAAACATTTTCGAGAACCGCTTCATGCACGTTTCGGAATTGCTCCGCTTCGGGGCTGACATCACGATCGAGGGGAATACCGCCACGGTAAAAGGGGTAAAAAAACTTTCCGGAGCACCGGTGATGGCCACCGACCTGCGCGCTTCAGCTTCGCTGATTCTGGCTGGTCTGGCCGCCGAAGGCACCACCGAGGTGACCAGGATCTACCATCTGGACAGGGGCTATGAATCGATCGAGAAAAAACTGGCCGGCCTCGGGGCGGATATCCAGCGGGTGAAGGAATGAACGACTCTATCACTATTGCCATACCCAAAGGACGTATCCTTGAAGAATCGGTTGAGCTCTTCGCAAAAATTGGCATCGACTGCGGTGAACTGCTCTCCGATTCACGCAAACTGGTCTTTGAGAACCATGAACAGAAAATGCGATACATGATCGTCCGAGCAACGGATGTGCCGACCTACGTCGATTACGGCTCGGCTGACGTGGGCATTGTCGGCAAAGACACACTGCTGGAGCAGGGCAAAGACCTGTACGAGCCGCTCGACCTCAAATTCGGCTATTGCAGGATGATTGTGGCCGAACCGGCCAGACTGGCCAGCACCGATGATCCGGCAGCCTGGTCACACATCCGCATTGCCACCAAATACCCCAACGTTACCGAGCGCCACTTCGCCTCCAAAGGGGTACAGGTCGAGGTGATCAAACTCTACGGCTCCATCGAACTCGCTCCGCTGGTCGGGCTTTCTGAACGGATTGTCGACCTGGTTTCAACCGGTGAGACCCTGCGCCAGAACGGGCTCGTGGAAGTTGAGACCATTGCTGAAATCACCACGCGGTTGATTGTCAACCGTGCCAGCCTGAAGACCAAACATCAACGGATCAGCGCGATCATTTCTGGTCTGGAAGCGGTTCTCGCCACCTGAAGCAAAAGGAGTCGGAGATGAAAAATACCTTGTACCTCCCGGTTGCTGCCCTCCTTATACTCAATCTGCTGGCAGCCTGTGCTTCTCCCCCACCCGTCAGTTCGCCTGCGCTGAATCAGCTTCCAACTGGTCAGCACTCAGCACCAGCCGAACAAGGTCCGTTCCCGGTCATAGATTCCTGGCTGGCGACCAACAACATGACCATCAATGCCGGGAAATCGGCCGCCTACGAATATGAACCGGCTTTTGCCCAAGGGGCCGTTATTGCCTACGGCGAAGGGACACATGCCGCCAGTGCCACCGGAGCCGCACAGATGCGCCTTACGGCAACTCGGGCAGCCGAAATTGTTGCACGACGCAACCTGGCCCAGTACCTTGCCCGGTACGCCACAGCTGGAGAGCTCCGGCTCTCCAGCGGCACTGTAAAATTGGAGGGTTTCCTCAAAGGTGCCGCTGTGGTTGCCCAGGAGTACAACCCCGCCCGGGAGAAGGCTGCCGTCCTTTTGAAACTCGACCTGCGCGGCGCCAGCGGTTTTGCCAGATAACAACTGATCCGGAGACCTTCATGCTGTTTCTTGATATCACTGACACTACCTTTACTGCACAATTTGGCAGGATACTGGCCCGCGGCGAAGAAACAGGGCGTGAAGTCGAGCAAATCGTGCTCGACATCATTGCCGACGTCCGCACACGGGGAGATCAGGCGGTGCTGGAACTGACCCGGCGCTTTGATCAAGTGGCTGCATCGTCGCTGGCAGAACTGGAAGTGACACCAGCCGAGATCGAAACTGCCTTTGCATCTGTTTCAGCAGATGACATCACCTCACTGCGGCTGGCAGTCGAACGGGTGGCACGCTTCCACGAAAAGCAGAAGCAGCAGACCTGGATTTCCACAGAAGAGCCCGACATTATGCTCGGTCAAAAAGTCACACCACTCTCACGGGTCGGTATCTATGTCCCCGGCGGCAAGGCCAGCTACCCGTCGAGCGTGATCATGAACGCCGTGCCGGCACGGGTTGCCGGTGTCGGCGAGATCATCATGGTGGCACCGACGCCGGGGGGCGAGATCAACCCCCATGTGCTGGTTGCCGCTCAGCTTTCAGGCGTCCACCGTATTTTCCGCATCGGCGGCGCCCAAGCCGTGGCCGCTCTGGCCTACGGAACGGCGACCGTACCAAAGGTAGACAAGATCACCGGCCCGGGTAACATCTACGTCGCCACGGCCAAGAAGCTGGTCTTCGGTCAGGTGGGCATCGACATGATCGCCGGCCCGAGCGAAATCCTGGTCATCAGCGACGGTAGCGGCAACCCGGCCCACATTGCGGCTGATCTGCTCTCCCAGGCCGAGCACGATGAACTGGCCTCATCGATACTGATCACCACCGACCGTGCCTTCGGCGAGAAAGTGGCCACCGAGGTGGAGTACCAGTTAAACCTGCTCTCCCGCGAATCAATTGCCCGTGCGTCATGGGAACGGTTCGGTGCTGTCATCGTTGCCTCGAATCTTGATGAAGTGATCGAATTCTCCAACCGAATCGCTCCGGAACATCTGGAGCTGGCAGTGGCGGACCCATTCGCCATTTTGCCCATGATCACCAACGCCGGCGCAATCTTCATGGGTCACTGGACCCCCGAAGCAGCCGGTGACTACCTGGCCGGCCCAAACCACACCCTGCCCACCGGCGGTACCGCCCGTTTTTTCTCCCCGCTCTCCACGGATGATTTCGTCAAGAAGTCCTCTGTCGTTTACTTCTCCGAAGGAGGCTTGAAACGCCTCGGCAGCGACATCGTCCGCATCGCCGGCCTGGAAGGGCTTGAGGCCCACGGGAAATCAGTGTCACTCCGAATCACTCCCTGAAAATCCAACACACTCCCTTGTCCCTCCTGTTTGACCGAATAAAACTTCCGGTTACAGAAAACTTGCATTAAGTTTATTTTTGTATACACTATGCGCGCTGTTCTTCCGGCGAATGGCTATTACACGTGATTGGGGTGTTGTGTGGCGTCAATCCTGTCCCACGAAATCCAGCTGGTTTCATTTTTCATAAACAATCAGGAATACGCTGTTGATGTCATGGCTGTTCGCGAGATTATCAACATCACCGAAATCACCAAATCAGCCAATTCCCCCGCCCATGTCAGGGGAATTATAAACCTGCGTGGTAGCATCGTTCCCGTGATTTCACTTCGCAATCGCTTCGACCATGCTGACCTTGACGACGAGAGCTCATGTTGCATTGCTGTGATGGATTTGAATGGTGAACTAACCGGATTCATCATCGATGAGATCTCCGACGTCATTCGCGTCAAACGGAGTGAAATCCAGCCCCCCCCTTAGATATCGTGACGCAGCCATGGATCGACGGGATCCTCCATCTCGATCAGAAACTTCTGGTGTACTTGAATCTCGAACATCTCACATAGGAGCTTGTCAATGGAGACAAATCAACAGAGAAAGGCGCTTCAGGACGCCATGGTGTTCCTGGGTGCTATCGCCTCCGGCACGGAACAGGCCATCGGCGAATCAGCCAATAGCATTTCCTATCTGGCCGGCGTCAATCTCGGTAAAAAGCTCTCTTCCGGTGTTCCCCAGACACGCGATATCCAAGAGGCACTGAAGGCCACCAGGGAGGTCCTAGAGAAGAACGACTATCTGTGGCTGTTTGAGCCGTTCAAGACCCATGACCAGGATTCGATCGTCCAGGAGAATGATGACGGGACACAGGTCATGCTGGTTTTCAGGGACTGCATGATCCGTCAGTCCCTGTTCCGCTTCGGCCACACCCAGAAAGGCTCCCTCTGCAACATGATGTATGGTTTTTTTGCCGGTGCACTGCAGAACATCATGGGGCGCGAGTCCTCCCTTGAGATCGTTCATGCCGGTGAGAATGCCTGCTACAAGAAGCTGATCGTCAGGAGGGAGCAATGAGTGACGTCACCGTCAATACCGAGTGGCTGAGCGACTGCTCCGGCTGCCATATTGCGATAGTCGACCTGCACGAGAAGATCCTTAACGTTCTTCAGGCGGTCAAGATCCAGCGCTGTCCGGTGCTGACCGACATCAAGGATTACCCGCACGCCACGGTCGGGCTGGTATCGGGAGCCATACGCAACGAGCATGACCGCCATGCCGCCATCGAGATGCGAAAGTCCTGCGACATCGTCATCGCCTGGGGTTCATGCGCCGTATTTGGCGGCCCGGCCGGAGCCGGCAACATTCATACGCCGGCAGAGATCGGGCGGGCCGTCTACCTTGAGAACAAAACGACGACTTCTGCGCACCCGCCAAGCAGAGAAATCTCTCCCATGGAATCAGTGGTCAGCCCCATTGATTCGGTCATTGATGTCGACCTGTACCTGCCGGGATGCCCGCCCCATCCGGCGTTCGTCTTCGAGGCGCTCTCGGCGCTGGTGGAAGGGCGACAGCCGGAGGTCAATCACCGTTCCGTCTGTGCAAAATGCACACGCAAGATGGAGAAAACCGACGTCAATGAGATTGTTCCGAACTCCTCGGGCATTCCCAATGAGGAACAATGCTTCCTGAGCCAGGGCTACACCTGCATGGGATCAGTGACCATCGACCGATGCCTTGCTCCTTGTCCGACCAATGGCGTGCCCTGCACCGGATGCGCCGGCGCTACCCTGCAGATACTGACCGAACCCAACCGCGACATCCGCACTGAGATCGCCGACAGGATGTCTCGCCTTACAAAGATTGACCGTGACACGATTGTCGCCTCCCTGGAGCGCGCTTCCAAATCTCACTATTCCTACACCATGGCAACCTCGATGATCGGCAGCAAGCCGACATTTCACATCAAGAAGTGGATCGAGGATGAAAATGCCGATTATGAGGCGGGAGGGACGGCATGAAGAAAAGCATCAAAATTGATCCGGTGACCCGCATCGAAGGGCACGCCAAGGTGTTCATCAACCTCGACGACGACGGCAGGCTCGAAAATGCCGGCCTGGTGGTCAATGAGCTTCGCGGCTTTGAGAAGATCCTGATCGGCATGGAGGCCGACCGCATGCCGCACGTGACGGCACGCATCTGCGGGGTGTGCCCGACCGCCCACCACATCGCCGCCTCCAATGCACTCGACCATGCGGCCGGAGTGACCCCGCCTCCGGCAGCCATGCTGCTGCGGGAACTGATGTACATGGGGCACATCATCCACTCCCACAGCCTCTCGATCTTTGTGCTGCAGGGACCTGACCTGGTGCTTGGCCTGGATTCCGATCCGGCTGAACGCAACGTGGTCGGCATCGTCAAGGCCAATCCTGAACTGGCAAAAATAGCCCTCCGCCTGCGTACCATCGGCCAGAAGATCAACGAGATGGTCGGCGGGCGCGGCACCCATCCGGTCACATCAGTGGCCGGCGGCATAACCTTCACATTGGACCAGGAAAAAAAGAAGAATATCCAGGAGTGGATCAACGAAGCACGCGGACTGCTCCCGACAGTCGTTCCGGCCGTAAAGGGGCTGCTGCTGAACGCCCTTGACAAACATCCGTCGATGCTTACTGACTGGGTCGCACCATCCTGGGCGCTGGGAACGGTGCTTGACGACAAGGTCTCGCTGATCGAGGGAAAACTGCGCAGTATCGACGAGACCGGTACCATACGTGCCGAGTTCGGCGTTGAGGAGTATGACAGATACCTGCAGGAGTCAGTGGTTGAATGGTCGTACATGAAGAAGGTGCATATCAATCTGGACGGACTTCATGAGTACCGGGTCGGCCCCATGGCCCGCATGAACGCCATCCGGCGTTTCGGCACAGAACTGGCCGATGCTGAATACGCCGAGTTCACGAAACTGGGCGGCTGGCCCTGCCATCTGACCGTATTCCAGACCTACGCCAGGATGATCGAGATGATCTGGGCCATCGAGCGCGCCGATGAAATCATCAACAACCAGGCGATATGGGGAGAGACCCGTGTTCCGGTATCCTTCAAGGGGGGCAGAGGGGTAGGCCATGTAGAGGCGCCGCGTGGCACGCTGATCCATGATTACGAAATTGACGAGAAAGGCATTATCCGCGCGGCCAACCTGATCGTTGCCACGCAGCAGAACTACAACATCATCAACCGCTCCATCGCCCAGGCGGCACAGTCACACGTCATCGACAAACCGGATGATACCGCCTTGCTGAATGCGGTTGAATTCAGCATCCGCTGCTATGATCCGTGCCTTTCGTGCGCGACCCATGCCATCGGCAGGATGCCCATGGAAATTGCCGTCACCCGCGGCGGTTCAACGTTAAAGACCATTCGGAGGTAACCGGCATGCCGCTTGAGATAGATGTACACGAACAGTCATGCCGGGGATGCGAGTTATGTATCGACATATGCCCGACCAAGGTCTTTGAACTGGACTCAGATAAGCGTCTCTGTGTGGTCAAGCATGCCGAGGACTGCATCGCCTGCCTCTCCTGTGCCTATATCTGTCCATCAAATGCCATAACCCATACCGAGTACCACGCCGTCAAGAATTTCTACCGCGATGCGGAATTCTGCCAAAGGATGGGCAAGTTCCTATGAACACCAGTGATTTCAAGTCTACTCTTGACCTGTTACCGGAAGACTACCAGAAAGCCTCGATTGAGGTTGCCTTTCTCCTGGATGCCTTTGCCAGCACCATTGATAACATCATGGGTGGCAATACGGCCCCGGTCGGCAGAATAGCCGGCCGTGACACCGCCAAAAAACTTCCGGTAACCCTTTCTGATCCGACGCTTCAGGATGTCATCTCGCTGTTGAGCGAGCAGATGAAGGCAGGGTTCGAGGTTTCACTGGAAGGCGAAAACCTGACGTTCCGGTCATGCGTTCTCAGGGACATGTGCACAATGCGGAACATCGAAACAGGCGGAGCACTCTGCAAGCTGTTCCACTCCTATTTTGACGGCATCGTCAATGGCCTGCTCTGCCGGCCGGTAAAATCAACGTTGATATCCGTCGGCAACGAATGCTGCCTGCAGACCGCCGTACAATAGTTGTCTGCATCGGAAACGAACTCATCGCCGATGACGCGGTCGGTTTTGAGATCTGCCAGCTTTTGGCCTGCAAGGATGCACGGGTTGAATACTGCAGCCTCGGCGGCATCGATATTCTGCCGCTACTGCAGGGAGAAAGCGATCTGATCGTTGTCGATGCGGTTCAACTTGGCGCTCCACCGGGGACGATTCATGTCATCCCCTGGGAATCACTGCCTGCAACGGCGACATCCATTTCAGCCCATGGTCTGGGGCTGCGCGAAACCATCGAAATCGGGAATGTACTGTTTCCGGGAACCATGCCGGAACGGATCACGCTGGTGGGCATCGAAGGCAGATGCTTCAACAGGACAATAGAATTCATGAGTGAAGAAGTTCACAGGGCCATAGGCCCCGCAGTCAAAACCATTGAAGACCTTGTGTACGGGAGACCCTGATGAGCATGAATGCACATGACATCATCAAGCAGCTGTCTGAAGCCATGATTGCTGGCCAACTGGATGCCAGGGGAGACACCGCCTCTCTCGCAGGCAGCGACGCTGAACTGGTGGAAATGGTCAACGGGATGATCGATGCCATGGTAACTCCGATGCGGCTTGCCGGCAATGCCCTTGCCGAAATCGCCCACGGCAAGCTGCCGCCGTTCGTCATTGAGGACTATCAGGGCGAATACAACCAGATCAAACAGAATATCAATACCCTGCTGGCAATCCTCTACGGCATGCATGGTGAGACCATCCACCTCATCGACAGCATCCGGGCCGGCAAGCTGAAGACCCGCGGCAATGACTGGGATTATGAGGGCATCTGGAAGGAGTTGATCTCCGGTATGAACAGCACGCTGGATGCGGTCATCGCCCCGATTCACGAAGCGGGTGAGGTTCTCGACCGGCTTGCCGGCTATGATCTCCAGGCCAGGATGAGCGGGAAATACCGCGGAGAGCATGCCTCCATCCGCAAAGCCATGAACGCTACCGCCGGGTCGCTGCACGATGCCATCTCACAGGTTTCTGAAACGGTCGGGTTCGTTTCCGACGTTGCCCGGAAAATTTCTGCCGTAAGCTTCTCGGTTGCCCGCGGTGCCGAAGAACAGAGCAAACAGCTGACAGAGACGTCCGGCAGCCTCAACTCTCTTTCGGAGAGTGCCGTCAGGAGTGCGGAGAAATCCAGGGATGCCCATGCTAACGCCAAGAAGGCAGTCGAGGCGATTCTCAAGGCCAAGGAGTCGATGAACAGCATGGTCTCATCCATGACCCAGATCAGTGGTGCTTCAGACAGCACATCGACGATCGCCACAGACATCGACGGCATTGCCAGGGAGACCGGAACTCTTGCGGGCAGCGCGGTTGAAAAGGCTGCCAGAATGAGGATCTCCGCCGGCGGATTTGGTGTAGTGGCACAGGAAATCCGCAAACTGTCGCGCCAGTGTACTGAAACCGCCAAGGCAATGAAAGAGTTCGAGAAAAAACTGGGGGATGAGCACCAGCAGGAGTTCAGCGAACTAATTGCCAATTTGCTGAATGTGGCCCGTTTCTCCAACCTTTTGGGAGTAAACGCCGCAATTGAGGCGGCCCATGTGGAAGGCACCGGCAATGAGTTCAAAACCATGACGGATGAAATCCATAACCTTGCTGTCAGGTCGGCAGAATCTGCAAAAACGACAAGCAACCTCACGAAGACGGCATCCAGCCTGGCCAGAAACGGCGCGGCACTTTCCCGTGACATCGATCTGCAGCTCGAAGGCGCGGTCCACGGCGCCCGTGCTATCAGCGATTTTGCAGATGAGATACTCCACAACATTCACGAGCAGACAGCAGGGTTGGAACAGATCAGCAGGACCGCCACGCAAATCACCGAGGTTACCGAGAAGAACGCATCCGGAGCAGCAGAATCCCTCAATGCCGCAACCGACCTGGAAAAGCAGGTGACCAAGCTCTCAAATATGGTAAACAGGTTCAAATTTTAGCGTTCTACAGCACGGGAAACCGGTCGGCGAGACTTGTGTTCCTCCTTGATTTTCTCACCATCGGCGTGATATTGGTCTACCATTATGATCAGCCTTCGACCGAACATCGCCGCCATGGCCGGGTATGTGCCCGGCTATCAGCCCCCGGACATCGCCTCGTGGATCAAGCTCAACACCAATGAGAACCCCTATCCCCCGTCGCCGAAGGTACGGGATGCCATTCTGGCCGAGTTGGGCCCCGACGGAGCATCTCTGCGTACCTACCCCAGCGCATCAAGCCAGACTCTCCGGGAGGCGGCCGCAGAACTGTACGGTTTCGATCCATCCTGGATTATCATGGCCAACGGCTCGGACGAGGTGCTCAACAACCTGATCCGCGCCTGCGCCGGCCAGGGGCAGGAGATCGGCTACGTCCATCCCTCATACTCCTATTACTCCACCCTGGCCGAAATTCAGGGGGCCATCGTCTGCACCTACGGCCTGACCGACGATCTGAAGAAGATCGAGGCGTTTCCCGAGTACTACCAGGGGAGGATCTTTTTTCTGACCACTCCCAACTCGCCGCTCGGGTTCGCCTTCCCGATCAGTTACATCGAGGAGCTCGCGAGTAACTGCGGCGGCATGCTGGTGGTCGACGAGGCCTATGCCGACTTCGCCGATGCCAACGCGCTCGATCTGGTCCGGAAGTACGACAATGTGGTGGTCACCCGCACGCTCTCCAAAAGCTACTCACTGGCCGGCATGCGCCTGGGGCTTGCCATCGCCCGGCCGGAGGTCATTCAGGCCCTTGACAAGATCCGCGACCACTACAACCTCGACCGACTGGCACAGGCAGCCTGTGTGGCAGCGCTCCGCGACCAGGAGTATTTCCGCAACTGCTGCCGCAAGATCGTCGAGACCCGCGAATGGTTCAGCGATAGGCTACGTTCCATTGGGTATGGAGTGATCCCCTCCCAAGGCAACTTCGTCTTCGCCTCTCCGCCCGATCGTGAGGGTACACGGGTTTACGATGGGCTCTATGCCAGAAAAATTCTGGTGCGTCACTTTTCCGACCCACTGCTCTGCCATGGTCTGCGCATTTCAGTCGGTACCCGTGAAGAAATGGAACACACCCTGGCAGCTCTGGTCGAAATCGGCTAGGAGAAGCACTATGGCTCTCAAAGATATGCATGAACCATGCAATCAGTGCGGATTCGAGTACGCCCGGATTGACACGGAAGCGTGGGGAGCAAGCAGCGCCCGGCGCCTTATGTGTCCGGTCTGCGGCTGGACTGCCTATGAAGAACTCAACTGGGACGAGACTCGACCAGAACTGGTCATGCGCAGCGAAGCAAAGGGCTATGGCGCATTCCGCCTGATCCCGCCCGGTGGTTACTGTGGCTATAACGCATTCCACACCCCCCCGTCCGCAGATGTGCTCTACGCGCTCAAGGAGCTGCTGCTCAACAAAGGATGGAAAGGCTACATCTCTCTCTGGGATGACACGGAAGGCAAAGCCTTCCTGTTGCTAGGAAGCCCGTTGGACAAATTTGACGTGATTGACAAAAAATAGCCTTCAGCCGCGAAAGGAGCCGGATATGTCACGTACGGCACAGATTGAACGAACAACAAGCGAAACCAGGATCCGCCTTGACCTCAACGTCGATGGCACCGGTACCGCATCCATCTGCACCTCGGTGCCGTTTCTGGATCACATGCTCAATCTGTTTGCCCGGCATGGTCTTTTTGATCTCCAAGTTGAGGCATCCGGCGACATCGACATTGATTTCCATCACACGGTCGAGGATATCGGCATTGTGCTCGGCCAGGCATTCAAGCAGGCCCTGGGAGAAAAGAAGGGTATCCGGCGCTACGGACAGGCGACCGTTCCGATGGACGAGACCATCGCTTCGGTTGCAATCGACATATCAGGCCGCCCCTATCTGGTCTACCATGTAAACCTCCCCAAGGTTAAGATCGGAGAATTCGACGTTGAACTGGCCCGGGAATTTTTCCAGGCTTTCGTCAACCATGCCGGGATAAACCTGCACATCAATGTCATGTACGGTGACAATGTACACCACATCATTGAAGCCTGCTTCAAAGCCTTTGCCCGCTCCATGGATGCCGCTTCCCAGATCGACCCCCGGGTTGCGGGCGTCATGTCGACCAAAGGAACCCTCTAACAAACGGAAGCAGCTGCCAGCCTGCTGACTCACCATCCTTGTTCAACAGTGCTGCAGCTTACGAGTCAAGCGCCTGACGCACTCTGCGCGCCAGTTCCTGAGGCAAGACCGGTTTCATGACCATACCCACATCACCCAGGCTCAAACCTTTGTTCTCGACCAAGTCTGCCGTATATCCGGTTATGAAGAGCGCCTTTACATCAGGCTTTATCTTCCGAATTTCTTCGTAGGCATCACTGCCGTTCATCACCGGCATAATGACATCAAGCAAAAGCAGTGCAATCGAATCGCCCTGCTCCCGGTAAATCTGCAGAACTTCCTGCCCGTTGCATGCGGCAATGACCTTGTATCCGTAATCAGCGAGCACCTGGGTCTCCATGACCCTGATCAACTCATCATCCTCGGCCAGCAGAATTGTTTCGCTCCCACCACGCGGCGGAACCGCAACAGCAGACGGTTTATCATCAATTTTGTTGGCGTACAGCGGCAGATAGACCCGGAATGACGTGCCCACCCCCGGCTCACTGAAGACCTTGACATATCCGTTATGGCGGCTGACGATGCCATAGACAATCGACAAGCCGAGGCCGGTCCCATGACCGATCTCCTTGGTGGTAAAAAATGGGTCAAAGATCCGCTTCATCACCTCGCGATTGATTCCCTCCCCGGTATCGGCAACACAGACCATTGCGTAGTCACCGGGCGCACCGAACCCGTGTGCACTCACAAAATTGGCATCCAGAGTGACCAGTTCGGTGGTCACGTTCAGTGCCCCCCCCTGCGGCATAGCATCACGAGCGTTGGTCACCAGGTTCATCATGACCTGTTCGATCTGCCCGGCATCTATGTTGACCGCCAGACGACCCTCGCAGGTCCTGACATCAAAACTGATGTCCTCGGGAACAATCCGTTCCAACAGCTTCGAAACCCTAATAACCAGATCATTTAGATCAGCGACCTGAAGAGTTATCTCCTGCTTGCGGCTGAATGCCAGCAACCCGCGGGTAAGGGCGGCAGCTTTTTCGGTGGCACCGATCAGGCTGTTAAGGTATCCCTCTATCTGGGGGTCTCTCCCGGCCTTCATGCTGATCATGTTGCCATACCCCATAATAACACTCAGGATATTGTTAAAATCATGGGCGATTCCGCCGGCCAGCAATCCAACCGCCTCCATTTTCTGAGACTGGAGTAGCTGTTCCCTAAGCACCTGGTTTTCAGTAAAATCCTCTGCAACACGGATGAAATATTCCGGCCTGCCTTCTTTATCACGGGCCAGGGATACCGTGTTACGTAACCAGGCCTGGGTCCCGTCCTTGCGAAAACAGCGCTGCTCAACGGTATACGCGAACAGTTTGCCCTCGCGCATCAGATCCATATTTCCGAGATCTTCCATGATCATATCGGAGCAGGTAATGTCCTGCAGTGACTTACCCTCGAGTTCGGAACGTTCAAACCGGAGCATTGTGCAATAGGCAGGATTCGCTTGCAGAATAGTGCCTTCAGTGGACACGTGGGCAATCCCGACCGCGGCCTGTTCGAAAGCACTGCGGTAGCGTTCACGGCTCTCCAGAAGCGATTCGGCGGTCTGCACCAGGGTTTCGGTACGCTGCCGCACCAGTTCCTCCAGAGCCTCTTCACGCCGCTCAATCTCAAGCCTTTGGGCATGAAGGTCACAGAAGACCCGCACTTTACTTCTCAAGACGTGGGGCTCTATCGGCTTGGCAAGGTAGTCGACGGCACCGATGTCATATCCTTTGAACTGATAGTTGAGGTCCTTCATGCCTGCCGTGATAAACATGATCGGCAGGTTCCGGGTTTTGGGATTCGACCTGAGCAACTCGGCGGTCTCGAAACCATCCATATCAGGCATCTGGACATCAAGCAGAACCAACGCAAAGGTGTGCCTGAGAGTCAGCCGGAGCGCCTCGTTCCCGGACAGGGCGCGCACGAGCAGAAACCCCATGTCCCCCAGCAGAGCTTCAAGGGCTGTCAAGTTTTCGGGCCGATCATCAACGATAAGCACCTTGATCGGTTCATTATTCGGCATATGTGCACTCCTTTTCATGGTGTGCGCTCGTTCCAGCAAGCTCAATCAACAGCGATGCAACATCTTTGAGGGGCACCACATAGTCTGGCCTGACCAGCATAAGTGACTGCAGAGGCATCGATGAACACTCCGCATCATCGGGGTGCTGGACAACTACAATACCACCCATACGGCGAACCTTCTCCAGCCCCCTGGCTCCGTCGCCGCCTGCGCCGGTCAGTATGACACCTGCCAACTCGTCACCGTAGGCAGCCGCAGCCGTCTCGAACAACACATCCGCCGACGGTCGGGCGTAACTGACCGGGGCATCGACCGAGAGTGTCAGTACTCCTCCTGCCTCAACCTGCAGGTGATAGTTGGCAGGTGCCAGATAGACCGTTCCCGGGACCGCTGTCTCGAATTCATCGGCCTCCTTTACACGGATGGAACAGAGGTCGTCAAGCAGCCGTGCCAGGCCGCTACCTGACTCGGGGGCGATATGAGCCACCACCATAACCGGCAGTGGGAAACTGGCCGGAAGAGCCATTAATACGGTGCGCAGTGCCTCGACGCCTCCGGTCGAAACACCGATAACCACGGCCTTAACGGACCGTTTTTTTTTCGGGCGCTTCATAACGCTTCCGATAGATCCGGATGTTCGGGGCAAGTTCGTCATATTGGCAGGCGACATCGCGGCCGTCGATAGTCTCCTTGACCCCCAGACAGAGGAAGCCACCTGACAGAATGCAACCGTTAAAGAGCCTCAACACCCGTTCCTTCAGGCTCGGCTTGAAGTAAATCAGAACATTTCTACAGAATACCACATGCATCTCGCCAAACCCGGCATCGGTCGCCAGGCTGTGAGCAGCAAACACCATCCGCTCTGCCAGCCGTGAAGCCATAATGGCATGGTCGTAGAGGGCGGAGTAATAATCGGAAAAGGAGGCCCGACCACCGGACGCCAAGTAGTTACGCGTGTAGCGCTGCATATCGCGCAGATGATAAATCCCCTTGCGGGCCGTCTCCAGGACTGCTCCGTTAAGATCGGTGGCGTAGATCCGGCAGCGCTCGGCGAGGCCTTCCTCTTCCAGCAGAATTGCCAGGGAATATGCTTCTTCTCCGGTAGCGCATCCGGCCAGCCAGATCTTGACGAATGGCCATGTTTTCAGGTACGGGATCACCTGTTGGCGAAAAACCTTGAAGAAGTGCGGATCGCGGAACATTTCGGAGACATTTACCGTGATCCCCCGCAGCAGTGAATCGAACACTTCAGGATCGCGCAGCACCTGCGCCTGAGCTTCGGAGAGCGTTGCGAACTTCGAGGACGAAAGCCACTGGGTCACTCGCCGCCTGATTGATGCTTCGGCATACTCGGTAAAATCATGACCGTAGACCAGCCGGACGCCGTCCAACAGAAGCCGCATCTCTATGTCGAACAATTCATCTTCCCTCATCAAGGGCCGCTTTCATCCCTGACTCTTCCCATACAGCCACACCCGCAGCAGGGAAAGGAGTTTTGCAACGTCGACCGGCTTGGATATGTAGTCGCTGGCACCGGCCCGTATGCATTCTTCACGGTCTCCCTTCATCGCCTTCGCGGTAAGCGTTATAACCGGCAGGTTCCGCAGACGCGGATTTTCTCGGATGGCCCGGGTGGCAGCCAGCCCGTCCATGACCGGCATCATCACGTCCATTAAGACCAAATCGATGTCAGGGTGCTCTTCAAGGCATGCAAGGGCCTCCCGGCCGTTCTCCGCCTCAACGACCACTAACCCCTTCTCCGAAAGAACACTCGACAGTGAGAAAATGTTGCGCATATCGTCGTCGACCAGTAACACTTTTTTGCCGGCCAGAGCGGAATCTCCGTTGAGGGCTTCGCGGACCATTGCCTCGCGCTCCGGCTGTTTTATCCCGTTCTCGACGAGATGGAGGAAGATTGACACCTCGTTAAGCAGACGTTCGGAACTCTTGCCTCCCTTGACGATGATCGACTCGGCGTAGTGTCGAAGAAGGCCCTCTTCGGTCCTGCTAAGATCCCGACCGGAGTGGACGACGACCGGGACGCGGCATGTGGACTCCTTGGAGTGTAGCGTTTCGAGCAGCTCGAAACCTGACATATCACTCAGCCCCAGATCGAGCACGATGCAATCGAACGGGGCCTGTTCCACAAGCCTCAATGCATCCTCGCCGCTCCGGGCGATTGAGATATTCACACCCTGTTCCGACAGGAGGGCAACCAGACTTTCCGCCTCATTGGCGTCATCCTCAATGATCAGCAAATTTTTCTCCGACAACCTAATGGTATTTTCGATGGCCCGGCAGATTGCCTCCAGCCCCTCAGTGCTGACCGGCTTTGTATTGAAACCAACTGCACCGAGCGCCATGGCCCTGGAGCGGTCTTCAAGACAGGTTATGAAGTGGACCGGGATATGCCGGGTGCGGGTATTTGACTTGAGCTGCTGAATGACTTCCCAGCCGTCCATACCCGGCAGCATGACATCGAGCATGATCGCTGACGGCAGAAAACGGTCCGCGAGTGCAAGCCCTCCCTCGCCACTGCCAGCCACCAGTGCCTTGAATCCCTTCGCCCGGACTGTTTCTGCCAAAACCCGGGCAAATACCTGATCATCCTCGACGATCAGGATACAACGGCCTGAGGGCGTCAGATAATCACGGTCATCCGGAACCAGCACCGGTGGCAGGGCAGACCCACTGCCAGATATAGCTGACAGGGGTACGGGCCGGCTCTGCGGAGACACTATTATCGGCCCCTCCCTCTCAAGCGGCTCAACACCCTCTAACGGCAGATAGAGGGTGAAGCAACTGCCACTCCCCACCTGACTGGCCAGTGTTATGTCACCTCCGAGGCCAAGTGCCAGTTGGCGCGATATGGAAAGACCAAGACCAGTGCCCCCGTAGATACGGCTTGTACCACCGTCTGCCTGACGGTACGCCTGGAAGATCAGCTCATGCTTTTCGGGCGCTATGCCGATACCGGTGTCAGTGACGGCAAATGCCACCGACTGTGCGTTCAGTGGCGAATCACCCGCAGCTGCAGCGTACATCTTCACCGAGATTCCGCCTGAACGTGTAAATTTAAGTGCATTCGAGGTAAGATTCTTGAGGATCTGAAGCACCCGCTGGCCATCCGTGCGAACCACCTCAGGCAGGCCGTCATCTACCGAGACCTCAAATCCCAGCCCCCGCTCAACGGCCACGGCTGAAAAAAGCGCCTTCAGTTGGTCACCAAGCTCTGAAAGCACCACCTCCTCAAGATGGTACTCCAACTTGCCCGACTCGATTTTGGAAAGGTCAAGGATATCGTTAATCAGGTTCAGCAGATCCTTGCCGGCACTGTTGATTGTGGCCGCGTATTCCATCTGCTTGTCAGTGAGGTTTCCTTCTCGGTTGTCCTTTAAAAGGCTCGACAGGATCATCAGGCTGTTTAAAGGAGTCCGCAACTCATGGGACATGTTTGCCAAAAACTCTGACTTGTAGCTGCTGACCCTGGCGAGCTCTTCAGCCTTGCGCTGGGTCTCGATATTTGAAAGCTCCACCTCGCGGCTCTTGGCTTTAAGCTGCTCCCGCTGCTGTTCCAGTATCTGGGCCCGTTCCTCGAGCTCTTCGTTGGTCTGCTGGAGTTCCTCCTGCTGCACCCTCAACTCTTCGGCCTGGGCCTGGGTCTGCTCGAGCAGGTCATCCACCATGCGCCGAGAAATGTTGACCCCTATCCCGGCGGAAATTACCTCGACAAACTTTACAAGCATGCCTTGCTCGTTCTGGTTGAGTCTCCGGAAGGCGCCGATCTCAAGTACCCCAACCAGTCGGCTGTCGTGCAACAGGGGAAGTGCTGTGATTTCAAAAGGCTCTGCAGCCCCCAAAGAGGACGTTACCGTCATGTAGCAGGGAGGCACGTTATCGCAGGAATATAGTTTCCTCTCCAGAGCCGTCTGCCCGGGCACCCCCTCGCCAAGGCGGTAACGCCGGTTACGGGTATCCGACTCAGGCAGCCCGTACCCTGCTGCCAGTTCAAGCATGGCGTCACGTTCATCCCACAGGTAGAGCGCTCCGACCGGTACCTGCAGGTAGGAGCAGACGTAAGAGAGGCTTTTAGCGACAAGGTCTTTAAGCAGTTGGTCCTCTCGCAGGACATCGCTAATACCGCCCACACCTGTCTTGAGCCAGTCACGCAGTTCCCTCTCATCGCGGACACTGCAGAGGGACTCCGTCATGTGAGCAACAGCGGCATCCTGTTTGGCCTGAAGCACACTCAAGTCGGCGACAGTCTTAAGCAGCCTGCCAGCCTCGTCACCGGTAATCTCTGCCGCGGAAAGAACGAGCGGTTCCGTAACGGTCACCTGCCTGGCAAGGTCTCCTTCTGCAATCGCTTGCGCAAGCGCCGCCCGCTCCGTGACCGCTCCAGAAAGCATTTCGAGCATATCAAGCATCCGCCGGATCGGGTTCGTGATGCTCCTGGTAACTTTATATGCGACCCCGCTGGCGATGGCTGCCGATATGGCCAGTATGAAAATCAGTGAATACCTGAGAGACGAGTAGAGCTCTAACGCATCTTTCTCATAATGATTGCCTTCCGCGATATTGTACCGCACCAGCTCGGAGAGGGCGGCCTCAAGCTCGTGGAACTTGCGCCTCCCCTCTCCTTCAGACAGCGCCATTGCGTCCTGCTTCCTGCCCCCGGCAGACATCACAGTAATTTGCGATGATATCGACAAATATTCAGGGAGCCCACGGGTGAAACGCTCAAAGAGGCGCGTTTCAGTTGTATCCATCTCCGTCGAGCGGTACTTATCAAGCAACCCCCGAAGCGCAAGCTCGTTCAGGTGGAGTTGACCCCGGATCTGCTCCATTTTTTCCGGCTCCGGGGTAAGGATATGCCGCATAACCCGTCTGTTTTGCATGGTGAGGTTAACACTGAGATCATTCGATATCACAACCTGTTGCAGGATGGTCTGATTGATCTTGTCGATATCTTCCCGGACACGCTCCAGCCCTTTGACACTGGAAATTCCCATCAGAGCAGAAAACAGGAAGATGATGAAATACCCCGAGAGTATCTTGCGGCCGATTGGCAGATTCGCGAACCATCCCATATGCTAGAGCTCCGTGTTAAGGCTATCCTGCTGAATACGTGGTATCGTTTTCACCGATTTCAGGCACGAACCCTCCATAATCCATTCGAAGTCCATTCGCATCCTGCGGGTGCCAGGAGACATATTGTAAGCACGGTCATAATAAATGCTTCTGCCGAGGCCTTGATAAGTCTTATCTCCCCCACTTGAAGATGCAGGGTTTTCGGTATCAACTCGTTGAAGAATATCAGAAAAGAATGGACCCGCAACCGTGCTGTAACAGAAAAGATGCCCAGAAAACAATGTCAGAAAAGAATGCGGATGATACTGATTTCTGCTATAGTACATCCTACCAACACCACGCTGCTACGAGCAATTTATGCGCTACTCCGTCTCTCCGCTCATAACGTCAGTGCACCCGCCACCCATATCGGAAGTGAAGACCTGGGCTGCGGCCCGTCTGGACGGGACCCTGCCGCTAATCGATCTTTGCCAGGCTGTTCCTGATTATGCCCCCCCCCCAGCCCTGAATGACTACCTGAAAAAGCTGCTCGATGATCCTCTGACCTCGAAATACTCGCCGGACGAAGGGCTAATCGACGTACGCGAAGCCATCTGCTCATGGTACCGCCACCTTTACGCAGCCCGAATGTCTCCCGACCAGATCTGCCTGACCATCGGTGCCAGCCAGGCCTTCTGGCTTGCGATAGTCACCCTCTGCGCAGCCGGAGACGAGGTTGTGGTCCAAACCCCCTATTATTTCGACCACCCCATGGCACTGGCGCTACTCGGAATCAAAGGGGTCTACGCCCCTTTCAGCGAAGAAAACGGCGGCATCCCCTCCGTTTCTGTCCTGGAACCGCTGATCACCCCCCGCACCCGGGCCCTGCTGGTGGTCACCCCCAACAACCCTACCGGAGCAATCACTCCGCCTGCCGCCATCGATGAACTCTACGGCCTCGCCCGCCGGCACCGGATCGCCCTTATACTGGATGAAACCTATAACTGCTTCATCCCGGGCGGCAGCCGTCCCCACGATCTCTTCATCCGGCCAGACTGGGACGGCCATCTGATCCATCTGGCCTCTTTCGGTAAAACCCTAGCCCTGACCGGCTACCGGGCCGGGATGCTTGCGGCTTCAGCCCCTTTCATCGAACAAGCGCTGAAAGCGCAGGATACCATGGCGGTCTGCCAGCCACGGATCACCCAGCATGCGGTGCGTTTTGGCCTCGACAATCTGGGGGACTGGATCGCCGAAAAACGGGAGGTGATGGCCCGGCGCCACGACCTGTTCCGGGAAGAGTTTCTACGACCTGGCAACTGTTTTGACCTGTCGGTCAGCGGTGCGTTTTTCGCCTGGGTCCGCCACCCCTGGGAGGATCTGACCGGACGCCAGGCAGCCCGCCGGTTGGTTGACGAAGCCGGCATACTCTGCCTTCCCGGAGAGGTCTTTGGACCCGGGCTGGAACGCTACCTGCGCCTGGCTTTCGGCAACATCAGCCATGATGACATCCCGGGTGCGGTGGAGCGTTTTCGCACTGTTGCCGTCTGATGGTCGTTGTCACCACCCATACCAATGCCGATTTCGACTGCCTCGGCGCCCTGACCGCCGCATCCCGCCTTTACCCGGGTGCGCTGCTTGCCTTTCCCGGCTCCCAGGAAAAAAATCTTCGTGATTTCAGCTCCCGCCACCCCGAACTGCTCCCCCCGCTGGTCAAGGCTCGTGAGATCAATCTGGATGCGGTCCGCTGCCTGATCATTGTCGACTGCCAGGACCCTGGGCGAATCGGCCGTTTCAGCGAACTGCTCGGCCGCCCGGGTGTGGAAATCCATGTCTTCGACCATCACCCATCCGCTCCGGGAAGCATTCCAGCCGGAAACGGAATCATCAGACCGGCCGGTTCCTGCTCATCAATGTTATGCGGTGTGCTGGCGGACCAAGGCTGCCGACTGACTCCGGCCGAAGCGACAACTATTCTGCTGGGGATTCATGAGGACACAGGCCGACTTCTGTTTTCAACTACCACCGCCGATGACTACCGGGCTGCCGCCTGGCTGCTCGAGCAGGGGGCCAGCCTGCAGGTAATCGCCGACGCGCTTCAGCAGGAACTGTCCCCCCCGCAGATGGAGCTGCTCAAAGCGCTCCTAGCAACCATCAGGACCACGACGGTCAACGGGATTCCGGTCACGGTGGCCCACGCATCCGCTCCCCGCTATATCGGTGATATTGCAGCCGTAGCTCACATGATCAGGGATATGGAAAACCTTGATGCCCTTTTCCTGGCTGTTGAGATGGAGGGGCGTGTCTACCTGGTGGGACGCAGCCGGGTACCGGAAGTCGACGCCGGCGAAATTTTGCGCCGATTCAACGGCGGGGGACATGCCGCAGCGGCCTCGGCCTCGGTACACGGCGTTCACATTCGCCAGGTACTTCAGCATCTTGAAGAGGTTATCCGCCTGTCCCTGTCCGGAGGAGCCACTGCAGCCGGCATCATGTCGTCGCCGGTAAAAACCGTTCGGGCAGGGATCAGTATCGGCGAGGCCCGCGATATGCTGACACGCTACAACTGCAATGCCATGCCGGTCATGGACGGCGCCTCCATGAGTGGCATCATCTCCCGTAAGATTGTCGAAAAGGCCCTCTACCACGGCCTGGGGGACATGCCGGTCACCGACTTCATGCATACCGATTACATGCGGGCCACTCCGGAGACCCCGTTACGGGTGATTCAAAGCTACATGATCGAGGGAAACCGACGGTTCGTCCCGGTTTTTAACGGAGAAGTCCTGGTCGGAGCAGTTACGAGAACCGATCTCATGCGGCATATGCACCGCGGCACCGGACCGGGCAGCGAAACACTCTATGATGTGGAACATCTGGAACGGCCGTTACGGATTCGCTCGATTTCCTCGATGATCAGCAAACGTCTTCCCCCACGGGTCGTGGAGCTGCTGCGAAGCATGGGAGCGGTTGCTGACCAGCTCAGCATGCAGATCTTCGCCGTAGGCGGCTTTGTCCGCGACCTGGTCCTGGGCGTCGACAATCTCGATATTGACGTGACGGTCGAAGGTGACGGGATTTTTTTTGCCGAAGCATATGCTGCGCGTAACGGGGGACGTGTTCGCAGCCATGAGCTGTTCGGAACTGCGGTTATTCTCCTGCCCGATGACATTAAAATCGATGTGGCCAGCACCCGCCTGGAATACTACGAGTCGCCCGGAGCATTGCCGACGGTAGAACGGGCATCGCTGCGACACGATCTGTATCGGCGGGACTTCACCATCAACACTCTGGCATTCTGCCTCAACAACGATCACTTTGGCAGATTGATCGACCATTTTAACGGGCAGCAGGACCTTCAGGAGCGGGTTGTCAGGGTGCTCCACAATCTTTCGTTTGTCGAAGACCCAACCCGCGTATTCCGGGCGATCCGTTTTGAACAGCGGCTTGACTTCCGGATCGCACCGCACACGGAAGGACTTATCAAAACCTCCGTCCGGATGAACCTTCTCGAAAACGTCGGCGGTGCGCGGCTTCGCAACGAACTGATTCAGATGCTTAACGAGAAGGAGCCGGCGGCGGCCATCAGCCGCATGGCGTCCCTGGGGGTGCTCCCTTACATCCATCCGGCGCTGAAACTGACACCGTCGACCTCCCGGGTGGTTGCCGAAGCCAGCCGGGTTCTGGGCTGGTTTCGCCTCTCCTACCTGGAAGAACCCTGCAATCACTGGCAGGTATATTTCCTTGCCCTGTGCGACCACCTAAACCGCAGCGACTTTGAAGCGGTCTGCACACGCCTGGCAATCCGCGAACGTGACCGCGAGCACGTCTTCAGCCATCGACAGCGGGCCTTGTCCGCCCTTGCCACGCTGCAGCGCCGCACCAGGCGCTCCGAGGCCTGTCCGGCAAGTGAGCTTTACGCTCTGCTGAATCCGCTTCCGGTCGAAACCCTGCTCTATCTGGCAGCACGTACCGTTAACGACGCTGTCCGGCGGATGATCTCCACATACATGACCCGCTTGCGGCGTATCCACTGCAGCATGACCGGCAGCCAGCTCCGCGAACTGGGCCTGGCCCAGGGCCCCCGGGTCGGACTTGTATTAAGAAAACTTCGCAATGCCCGCCTGGACGGCATTATCAGCGATGATCAACAGGAACGTGAACTGGCCCTGGCGCTTATTGCGGCAGATGACGGAGCACTGTGTTGCAAAAACGCATCACCAACACCTGGATAATGGTCGGCAGGCAATGTCCGGCATCACCCCAATTCGGCACAAAAGAGTTGCAACAACATAATATTATTTGATAAGATTATAGAAAAGGTACGTAAACAGCATAATGGCATGTGTTCTGCAATACACGAGAGAAACGATACGCTATCCGGACAGAACGGAGGAGATACATGAAAAAACTGACCCGCGTGATCACCCTGATTACCTGTATGTCATTCCTTACCGGGATTACCCCGGTAAGGGCCGCTGATAATGTGTTCGAAGAAACATTCAAGAATGCGGTCTACGGAGGTGCCGTCGGGGCATTGGTCGGAGCCGCGTTCATGGTCTTTGCCAAAAAACCGGCTGATCATGCCGAAAACATCGGCTATGGGGCCGGAGCCGGCATTCTGGTTGGCGCCGCTTACGGGGTGACCAAATCAGCCCGTTCCCTGGCGGAGATCAATAACGGCAAAGTACGGATCGCGGTACCAACCGTCCGCCCCGATCTGATTGAGTCATCTGCCACCGGCCATACGACGATCGCATGGAAAGCAGACCTGATCCGCGGGACATTCAATTAATCTGTCATACCCCGCTCCTGAATGACCCGCCGTGATATCCGCGGCGGGTTTTTTATGTGCCTCAATCACCGCTTGCGGTTATATAACCTTCACTACTATCACAGGGAGGCATCATGCCTGAATTCAGCAATGTAAGCGTCGTCAAAAAGGCAAATATCTATTTCGGAGGCAGTGTTGCCAGTCACACCGTTCTGTTCCCGGACGGCAGCAAAAAAACCCTGGGCATCATGCAGCCGGGCGAGTACGAGTTTTCCACCGGAGCAGCAGAAATCATGGAAATACTGTCCGGCGAGCTGGAATGGAAGATGAAAAACAGCGATGCGTGGATTAAGGTCACCGGGGGCGATTCCTTTCAGGTCCCCGCACAATCAGCGTTTCTGATGAAGGTGCCGGTTGTCTGTGATTACTGCTGCTCATTCCTCCCCTGACGCTCCTGTTACCGGCCGTTTTGCACCCTCTCCGACCGGACCACTCCACATCGGCTCACTTGCGACGGCTGTCGGCAGCTGGCTGGCCGCCCGCTCGGCCGGCGGGACATGG
>DCNF01000089.1:35974-41278 GCA_002322035.1 Geobacter sp. UBA1603 | reverse complement strand
CACATGGCTTGTGCGGATTGACGATCTGGACACCCCCCGCCTCGTATCCGGAATGGCTGATGACATTATGCGGACACTGGAACGGTTCGGATTGAGCTGGGACGGAGCGGTGTCCCGACAGAGCGGGCACCAGGAAGCGTACCGCGACGCCTTTGAATCTCTGCGGCGAAGCGGGGCTATCTACCCCTGCGGATGTTCCCGCAAAGAAATCGCCATGCTGGCCTCGGCCCCCCATGCGGGAGATGACGGCATCCCCTATCCGGGGACATGTCGATCTGGAATTCGGGATAATGCGGTGGTACGGTCCTATCGGGTTATTGTGCCGGATCGTGAAATCCGTTTCATCGATCTGTGCCGGGGTACCATCTGCCAGAACCCGGCATTGTCGTCCGGAGATTTTATCGTCAGGCGCGGGGATGGGGTCTTTTCCTATCAGCTCGCCGTGGTTGTTGACGATTATCTGACAGGAGTAACCCAGGTTGTACGGGGTTATGACCTGTTGAATTCCACCGGACGGCAGCTCCATCTCCAGCAGATGCTCGGCCTGCCATCACCGGCATATTGCCATCTGCCGCTGGTAACCGGACCGAACGGGAACAAATTGAGCAAGCGCGACAATCTGGTATCGAACGATAATGAAGCGTGGCGGGGGAATGAAGGACGTTTATTGTGGGAAATATTACGGTTTCTTGGTTTGAATCCCCCCGGGGACCTTGCGGGAGAGTCGTGCGACACGTTGCTTTGCTGGGGCGCAACGACCTGGAGCTTTGCCTCACTACCCGAGCAGGGTGGAGAACTCGACGTAAGGAGGGGTTAAGAAACCGGGGGCCGCTTCAGTACCTGCGGCGCGGCTCGCCGTCGGCCGGGCCAGGCGGAGACAGTATCAGGCGCCCGTCACCCACCCGGCTCTGGTAGGGGTTGTCGGGATAGGTGGCAAACGGCTCGGATGGCCGGAAGAGCCGCATCTCCCTGACTGAAATCAACGGATAGGGATAGTCGGCGCCCTCCAGCTTCTGGACCGTTTTTCCCTTGACTTCGCCGACAATCGTCACAAGCTTGCCCGGCTTGAAAACCACGGGATCCAGCAGTTCGGAACTGACCGCCATGAATCGCCCTTCCGAACGGGCCCACTCATCCGGAACTCCGTTTTTGAGCAGATCCAGCTGGACGATCTCCAGCATCAGCAGGTCACCGCTGTTCCTGACGCCAGCGACAACCCCACCCACCAGCACGACCTTTCCGCTATACTGCTCGGGTTGAGCGGTCAAGGCCCGGTACTCTAGTGTCCGGTCAGCCTGTTTAAGGCCCGATTCAGAGATCACATGGGCACAGCCGGAAAGCATCACCCACAGGATCATCAGCAACGCGCTATATCGATACATGGTCAACCCCGTTGGCCGTCAGAGATAGTCTCCATACAGAAGCGCCAATATATATGCAAAAAACAGGCCGTTGAACGGCAGCCGCTTTTCTGCCCATACGACGGGAACTGGACGGATCAAAACCGGAGTGCACCGCCAATTTACCGGAACAGACCGCTACCTGACGGTTGCCCTCTCCTGCCAGAATTGATACAGCTGGCGCTCACCCGCAGCAAAATCCTCAAGGTCGAGCTCAACATCAGGAATCCAGCGTCGGTGTTTATAATAGAGCCGGTCATAATAATGCTCGATCAGCTCCCGCGCGACCTTCGGAACATCCCACTCCGTTAGCCCTGAGCGGAGCGACTCGTAAACCGGACCGTCAAGCTTTCGCCGGATCCGCTCTAACGCCTGCCCCATCTCGTGGCGATACTCTGGGCGGGCGTACTCTTCGGCAAGCCTCGCTACCCTTGTCTCGAGCAATACCTGACACCAGACCTTGCAACTCTGCCCCATCACCTCATACAGCCGCCCCGGCAGCGTGATCCTCCCGATTCGCTGACTTTCCCCCTCCAGAACAATCGGCAGGCCGGGCGGCATGGTTCGAAACGAGTCCCACAGGATGGTTTCAAAGCGCTTCTGGGTTATGTCCTGCTTCAGGCCAAGGGCTCCGAAAGCCGATCCCCGATGGCACGCCAGACCCTCCAAGTCAATCACCCCCCAGCGAGACCGGTCAAGCCCGTTGATAAAGGTGGTCTTGCCGCTGCCGGTCATGCCATGAATCACAATAAGAGGCTGCGGAGGCTTAAAATCCTCAAAGTAGCCGGCGACGTGAGCTCGGAACGCTTTATAACCACCTTTAAGCTGCAGTACCTCATAACCGCTCATATCAAGCAGGACCGCCATGGAGCAGCTGCGCAACCCGCCTCGCCAGCAGTAGACCAGTATCGGCCGGCCGTCAGCGTGGCCGGCGATTTCAGACACCATTGCCCCGAACCGGGCACAGGTCAGCTCAAGCCCGCGCTGGCGTGCCCGCTGCGGACCTTCGTGCTTGTGAATCGTTCCGATTTCAACCCGCTCCTGATCGCTCAGGATCGGCACGTTGACAGCCCCCGGGAGATGGTCTTCGGCAAATTCCAAGGGGGTGCGCACATCGATAATGCAGTGAGAATCGAGAAGCTCATTCCTAAATGGGGTGGTTTCGGGCATCAGCAGATCTCCTGCTGATCAGTATAGGGATGATGAAGCCGACTGGCAACAGTCAAGTGAACCGGTTTACTCCTTGATTCGCTCCTGTTTACATGATAAATGTACATGGTTAGACAGGCGGTTAGCCAGGTCTGATCGTATGCAATCAACACTATCCGAGGGGGGAACGATGGAAAAGAAAAACGTGCACTATTCAGAGCTCGGCCTGGTCAACACCACCGAGATGTTTGCCAGAGCCATGGCCGGCAAATACGCCATTCCCGCATATAACTTTAATAATCTCGAACAGTTGCAGGCCATCGTAACCGGCTGTGTCGAAACAAATTCCCCGGTCATCATCCAGGTTTCCAAAGGCGCCCGCAGCTACGCCAATGAGACCATGCTGCGCTACATGGCCATGGGAGCGGTCCAGATGGCCCGAGAAATGGGTTCAAACATCCCGATTTGTCTCCACCTTGATCACGGCGACACCTTTGAACTCTGCAAATCATGTGTAGACAGCGGTTTCTCGTCGGTAATGATCGATGGATCGCACCATTCCTTTGAAGAAAACGTCGCCCTGACCCGCAGGGTTGTTGAGTACGCACACCAGTTCAACGTATCGGTGGAAGGAGAGCTGGGAGTTCTGGCCGGCATCGAGGACGAGGTCTCGGCCGAAAAATCGACCTACACCAAACCGGAAGAGGTTGAGGAATTTGTCAAGCGCACCGGGGTCGACTCACTGGCAATTTCAATCGGGACCAGCCATGGCGCCTACAAGTTCAAACCGGGCCAGCCGGTGCCCCCGCTGCGCTTCGATATCCTTGAGGAGTGCGAAAAGAGAATCCCCGGCTTCCCGATCGTCCTGCACGGTGCATCATCAGTGGTTCCCGAATATGTCGAGCTGATCAACAAAAACGGCGGCAAGCTGGAGGGGGCCGTCGGCGTTCCCGAAGAGCAGCTGCGCCGGGCAGCCGCCAGTGCGGTCTGCAAGATCAATATCGATTCAGACGGACGCCTGGCCGTAACCGCCAAGGTTCGTGAATATTTCGGCAAAGATCCGAAAGAATTCGATCCCCGCAAATATCTGGGCGAAGCGCGCAAAGAGCTGGTGAAGCTGATCAGGCACAAAAACGAGGCGGTGCTCGGCTCCGCCGGCAAGGCATGACGGCAGCCCGCCCCGTTCGTCCCTGACGGCACACGCAGAGCGGTCAGGGCGGGGGGCTGAAACGGGAAGTATCGACCGACCCAGTTCCAGACAGGAGGCACACCATGACGACCCGGCAATTTTCCCGCGTCAGGTTTCATGTCGAAGCAACCGTCACCGCAGCCGGGCGCACCTTTGCCGGAGCGGTGGAAAACTTGAGCATGAACGGTATGTTCGTGGTTACGCCAGAACGCCTCCCCGAAGGAGCAACGGCCGACATTGCGATCAGCCTGACCGGTACAGACCCGGCCATCACGGTATCGTTCTGCGGCAAAGTCAGCAGAACGACCGAACATGGCATCGGCCTGCTCTTCGAGAAGATCGATCTTGAATCGTACACCCACCTCCGGAACATCATCTCCTATAACAGCGATGACGCCGAGACTATTGCGGATGAGATCCACAGCTCCATCGACCGCAAACTGGCGGCTGCCGCGGAACCACGCTGATCTGCGCGAGGCTCAAACCATGAAACGTCACTCTTCAATCTATTCCATATCGGGATTTCTTCTGGGCGTCAGCGCGCCGGTCGGCTGGATCATTATCCGGATCATCTTTTTTCTGGATGACCACGAACCGTTTATCTCCCAGGTGTTCGGCGACATCACGGCTGACGCCGAACACTTTGCCCTGTACAGCTACATGGGGGCCGGCACGGCAGTTGTGCTTGCTGTTCTTGGCTACCTGATCGGCAAAAATGGCGACGAACTGCGGGAACGGGCAGCAGAGCTCGACACCCTGCACACCGAGGTTGCCGCACAAAAAGAAATCTTCGAGAACCGCTACCGGGTTCTTGACAACAACATCAAGAGCTTTCACCAGATCAGCAGTAAGATTCAAATGTCTCTTGATCTGGAGGAGATTCTTCTGCTCTGCGCCGAAGGACTTCACGAGGTACTCGGATACGAGCGTGTCAACATCCTGATGGCCCGGGAAGGGGGCGTCCTCCAGTTTGTCACCGCTGTCGGCACGGAAGGATTCGACATCAGTACCCCTTCCCTGCCGATCGACCCGAGCATCGGCGTGATCTACAAATGCTTTAATGACCGCAGGGTCTACCTGATCGATGACATCAACCGCTACCCAGACGACTTCCATCTCCACCCACCCTATGACACCCTGACGCCGCTGCGTTCGCGCAACTTCATCCTCTGCCCGATCGTTGTCAAAGGTGTCACGGTCGGTATTTTCGGCATTGACAACAAGAACAGCAAACGCCCGCTCAACGATTCCGACGTTGACACGATCATGCTCTTTGCCGATCAGGTTTCGTCGGCTATCACCCGTATCAACCTGCTGAAATCAATTGATGCCCTGACCACTGAAATGGAAAATTCATTTGCCTTCCTGCTCGGCAGTCGAGACCAGTACTCGCGCAATGTAATGAACCTTAAAGAAAGCGTCGATTCGGTTGCTGACAACAGCGCCATTATCGCTTCCGCCTCCGAAGGCGTCATGGCCTCGGTCGATGAGACCAGTACCGCGGTTAACGAGATTTCAGTTGCCATCGAGCAGGTAACCCGCAACCTCGACCATTTGGCCGGGATT
>DCNF01000089.1:35670-35852 GCA_002322035.1 Geobacter sp. UBA1603 | reverse complement strand
AGCCAGGTCAAGGCCCAGGCCGATGAAAGCCGGATCGTGGTCGACGAGACCATAGCCGCCCTGGCCGAGATCCAGACCTCGGTGGAAACTTCCTATGCAGCCATCCGGCGGCTGTCGGAAAACAGCACCCGCATCGAGAATATTGTCAGCGTGATCAATGACATCACCAAGCGCACCAACCT
>DCNF01000089.1:32764-35616 GCA_002322035.1 Geobacter sp. UBA1603 | reverse complement strand
TCGATCATCGCCGCCCAGGCCGGTGAATATGGAAAAAGTTTCGGCGTCGTCGCTGACGAAATCCGCAACCTTTCGCTGCAAACCGGCCATTCAACCGGTGAAATTACCGGCATCATTGAAGAGATCATGACCGAATCACGGACCGCCGCCAGCCACATCACCTCAACCAAAGGGCTGGTCAGTCGCGGTGTTGAACTGGGCCACTCCACTGGGTCGGCGTTGATGGCGATTTACGACCGTTCGGTCTGCTCGCTGGAGATGACCCAGCAGATCAAGCAGGCTACCGGGGAGCAGGCGGTCGGCGTCCAGATGGTTGCCAAATCCATGGAGGACATCAGTTCGATGACCTCGCAGATTTTTGCCGCATCAACCGATCAAGCCAAGGCCACCCGGAGCATTGCCCGTTCAATCGAGACAATCAAGGAAATGACCCATGAGATGGTCCAGTCCACAACCCGCCAGGTTGAGGACAGCCGCACCATCCGGCGGACCATGGAATCGGTCAGCGGCATGGTAACCGAAATGTTTGAAAACATGGAAATGAGGCGGGCTCAAAGCGCTGAAGTCATTCTGGAACTGGAGTCCATGAAGGGAAGAACCTGTCAGCTGTAAGCATCTTTCCTTTTCTTGCACAGCCCGGTTACAGCGGCATTGCAGTATGACAGCCACCCTGCCAGGGGGTTGATCGTTACCGTTTCAGTCGGAGCGTCACGGACATACCGCACGGATTCGACAATCGAACCGGGACGGGGGGAATACCCGCCAGACATGCGTTCAGGGGACGTACCGTCTGTTTGTCCACGCGCCACTCAAACCGGTGCTTTTTTTATTCCCGACCATACGGCTGAAGGGGGTTTGTCATGAGAAAAAAAATCACCATTCCCGACATCATGGCCATGAAGCACCATGCTTCACGGATCAGCATGCTCACCTCCTACGACTACCCGTTTACCCGGATTATGGATGCCGCCGGTATCGACATAATCCTCGTAGGTGACTCCGCCGGTGTCGTTGTTGCCGGCCATGACACCACCCTTCCGGTAACCATGGACGACATGCTCTACCATACCCGTGCCGTGCGCCGGGCAGAGCCCCGGGCACTGGTAGTTGCAGATATGCCCTTCATGTCCTACCAGACAGGCGTTGAGGAGGCCTGCCGCAACTGTGGCCGAATGATCAAGGAAGGAGGCGCCGAAGCGGTCAAGATCGAGGGGGGCATGAACATGGCCCACGTCATCCGCGCCGTCAGCCAGATCGATATCCCGGTCATGGGGCACATCGGCCTGACTCCCCAGTCGGTGCACCGCATGGGAGGCTACAAAGTGCAGGGACGCAAAGGGCAGGCCGAGCGAATTCTGGAAGATGCCTACGCCGTCCAGAATTCAGGGGCTTTTGCCGTGGTACTGGAGGGAATTCCGGCCACGCTGGCGGAGCAGATCACGGCCGAACTCTCGATCCCGACCATCGGCATCGGCGCCGGACCGGCCTGCGATGGTCAGGTTCTGGTGATTCACGACATCCTGGGCCTGTGCGAGAAATATTCTCCCAAGTTCGTCAAGCGCTATGCAGAGCTGAAGCCGCTGATCAGTGAAGCGGTGCGACAGTATGTGTCAGAAGTCAAGGCTGGAGAATTTCCCACCGACGAGCATTCCTTTTCATGAAGATAATCGCCTCAATCCATGACATGCAGCAGACGGCCCTGGCGCTGAAACGTCAGGGCAAAAGGATCGCGTTTGTCCCGACCATGGGATTTCTGCACGAAGGACACGCCTCGCTGCTGCGGGAAGGACGCAAACGCGCTGATGTTCTGGTGCTCTCGATCTTCGTCAACCCGATCCAGTTCGGCCCCACCGAAGACCTTGACCGTTATCCGCGTAATCTGGAGGGCGACTGCGCCATCGCCGAAGCGTGCGGCGCTGATATCGTCTTTACCCCCACAGCAGCAGAGATGTACCCGGCCGGGTTTCAGACTTCGGTCCGGGTGAAAGATCTGGCACTGCCCCTCTGCGGCGCCAGCCGTCCCGGCCACTTCGACGGCGTTGCCACGGTGGTCACCAAACTCTTCAATATTGTCCAGCCGGATGTGGCCCTGTTCGGCACAAAAGACTTCCAGCAGTTGGCCATCATCCGCCGCATGGCCGCCGATCTGTGCCAGCTGGCGGAGATCGTCGGTATGCCGATCGTACGCGAAGCTGACGGCCTGGCAATGAGTTCCCGCAACGCCTACCTGTCGCCGGCGGAACGCCGGAGCGCCCTCTGCCTCTTCCGTGCCATCCAGCTTGTGCGTGAGCGCTACGCCGGCGGCGAGCGAGATGCCGCCACCCTTCTCCGGGCAGCACATGAGCTGATCAGCGCCGAACCGGTGGCGGCCATCGACTACCTGGACCTGCGCAGCTCCTTAACCCTGGAAGAGGTGAAGACAGCCGGCGATGACACTCTCATGGCCCTGGCAGTCAGGATCGGCACCACGCGACTGATCGACAACATCGAGTTTGCGTTATAATACGTGCCCTTTTGAATCAATCGGATACGTCAAGCCATGCAAAGAACCATGCTCAAATCCAAGCTGCANNTCGACAACACCGTGCTGGGGGATACCTTCTGATGCCTCACACCAGAGCCCGCGCAACCCTTGATACCCTTTTCCGGATATTCACTGTTCCGGAAGCCCCCGACTCCACTCTCGGCGCCATCGACCAGGCGATCAGCGGTGATGTGTCCGGCTTTCTCAAGACCCATATCGTCGCCATTGAACGGGAGCTGGAGGAGATCGAAGCCAGTTTCGCATCCTGTGCCATCCCGGAGGAGCCGACCTACGTCTCCGACTACACCGAGTTCGTCAAAAAGAACCT
>DCNF01000089.1:7406-32659 GCA_002322035.1 Geobacter sp. UBA1603 | reverse complement strand
TCGGCCACATGACCTCGGCGCTCCCCTACTTCATGCTTCCCCTGGCGCGGCTGATGACCGCTCTCAACCAGAATCTGGTCAAAGTTGAGACTTCCAAGGCATTTACGCCGCTGGAGCGGCAGGTGCTGGCCATGCTGCACAGACTGGTCTACCGACGTGACGACGCTTTCTACCCCCCCTGGATCCACAACAGCCAGGCGGCGCTCGGCGCGTTCTGTTCAGGCGGAACCATCGCCAACATCACGGCCCTCTGGGTGGCAAGAAACCGTCTCTTCGCCCCGAACGGAGACTTCCAGGGAATCGCCAAGGAGGGATTTGGCCGCGCCCTGCGCCACCGCGGCTGCGACGGGATCGCCGTACTGGTATCAGAGCGTGGCCACTACTCCTTCGGTAAGGCAGCCGACCTGCTCGGCATCGGCCGGGACCACCTGGTCAAGGTGAGGACCGACGCCCACAACCGCATCGACCTGAAGGCGGTGCGTGACGAGTATCGACGCCTGCGCGACGGGAACATCCTGCCGTTGGCCTTGGTTGGTATCGCCGGAACAACCGAAACCGGCAACGTGGACCCGCTTGAAGATCTGGCCGACCTGTCGGCTGAATTCGGCTGCCACTTCCATGTTGATGCCGCCTGGGGCGGGCCAACACTTTTCTCCGACCGTCACCGCCATCTGCTGGCCGGTATCGAACGGGCCGACTCCGTCACCATCGACGCTCATAAGCAGCTCTACGTTCCAATGGGCTCCGGCATGGTGGTCTTCAGGAACCCGACCGCTGCCGAGGCCATCGAACACCACGCCAACTACATCCTGCGCCACGGCTCAAAAGACCTGGGAAGCCATACCCTGGAGGGATCACGTCCCGGCATGGCGCTTCTGGTCCATGCCGGCCTCTCCATCATCGGCCGCAAGGGTTATGAGCTGCTGATCGATCTGGGGATAGAGCGGGCCCGCACCTTTGCCGCCATGATCCTGCAACATCCCGATTTCGAGCTGACCAGCGAACCGGAACTGAACATCCTCACCTACCGCTACTGTCCGGCAACCGTGCAACGGCATCTGGCCGACGCCTCGACCGATGAGTGCAGCCGCATCAACACCACCCTCGACCAGGTCTGCCAACTGCTCCAGAAACACCAGCGTGAGGCGGGCAGGACCTTCGTCTCCCGCACCCGCCTGCGCACCTCCCGTTACGACGAAGAAATCACCGTATTACGCAGCGTCCTTGCCAACCCGCTCACCACCGATGAAATACTGTCGTCCGTACTTGAAGAGCAGTGCGAAATCGCTGCCAGAGCAGACATCGTCGATCTGCTCAACAGAATTACCTTTCTCGAAAATTGAAAAATTCTTCTCGCGAGGATCCCATGCCCGACGCCGTCATCCATACCGCCGCATGGCTTGTCAATCCCGACGTACCTCCGCTTGAAAAAGGTGCGCTGCTGGTCCACAACGGCCGGATTGAGGCGACCGGTAGCCTGTCGGACCTCACGGCCCGCTACTCCGTACCGGTGACGGAGCATGCCGACGCCGCCATCATACCCGGATTCGTCAACGCTCACACCCATCTGGAACTAACCAACTTTCCTGCCTGGCGCGAGAAGAACGGAATGGGCTACTCACCGCGCCGTTTCGTGGACTGGATCATCCAGCTGGTGAAAATAACCCGGCGCATCGAATCAACGGACTTCACCGCTTCCCTGTCAGCCGGGATCAGTAAATGCATCTCGTCAGGCACAACCACCATCGGCGACATCCTCACCCGCTACGACCTGCTCCCCACGCATCTGTCATCACCAGCCGCGAGCCGGATTTACTTTGAAGTGCTGGGGCACGAGTCGTCCCGCTTCGCACCACGCCTGGCTGACGCGCTCCACCACTGCAAAAGCCTTGCTGGAGACCTACACCGCCCGGCACTCTCGCCCCATGCCCCCTATACCCTCGGCGAAGATCCCATGGGGGCCGTTGCCGCAGCGATTCGCCAGAACGGACTGCCTGTTTCCCTGCACCTGTCGGAATCACCGGCAGAGGTTGAGTTCGTATTCGACAGTACGGGGCAGATTGCCGACGAACTCTATCCCTTTGTCGGCTGGGAACAGTTCCTCATGCCGCCGCGACGCGTCTCATCGACCACCCTTCTTGACCGCTCCGGCCTGTTAACCCCATCGACCATGGCGGTGCACTGCGTCCACGTCACCCTCGATGATGCCCGGATTCTCAAAGAGCGGGGATGCAGCATCTGCCTCTGCCCCCGCAGCAACGAGATCCTTGATGTGGGGAAAGCGCCGGTGGCCCTGTTCAAAAAGCTGGGCATCCCCCTGGCGCTCGGCACCGATTCCCTGGCCAGCAACAACTCACTCTCACTGTGGGATGAGATGCGTTTTGCGCTTGACGCCTTTCCCCGGGAACTGTCACCGGCAGATGCCCTGCGCATGGCGACCACCGGCGGAGCGGCCGCCCTCGGCCTCTCCGGAGATGCTGGCAGTCTGGCACCAGGCCGGCGGGCCGATTTTCAGGTTATCCGGAATATCGGTTGCGGAGAAAATGGGCTGCTTGAACGAATGATCAGACAGGGTACCGTTGAAGACGTATACTGTTCCGGGACCCGCTACACGTCAGCATAACCCCCTGCAGACCATGAACGACCTCCAGGACGCCATCATCCGCCTGCTGCGTGACAAACCCTTCTATGGCCATTTTCTGCTCAGTCTGCAGCGTTCACAATCAAACCGGCATCACGCTGCCGGCGTCACCATCCGCAACGGCATGCCGACCCTTGATTTCAATCCGGACGTCTTCGCACGCTGCCCGGTTCCCGCCAGGGCAGCACTTTTGGAACACCTGGTCAAACACCTGGTGCACCTCCACCCCCTGCGGCGACGGGAGCGCAACCGTCACGACTGGGACATCTGCTGCGATCTGGCGGTCAACCCCGGCATCAGCGGACTGCCTGACGACGCCCTGCTGCCTGAGCTGTACGGCATGGGAGAAGGACTGGCGGCCGAAGAGTACTACGCGCAGCTGGTACCCCCCTTCGATGCCGGCAATCTGGAAGGAAGCGGCCACGGTGACAGCGAGCGCGACACGCGCGGCGCCGCAGGCCAAGGCAGATTTCACCTGGATGCGGCCGACACGATCGATGACCATGAAATCTGGAACGATGCCGACAGCACACCGCTGCCGCTGGCCGAGGAGATGATGCGCTCCATCGCCCGTGAAAGCCTGCGGGCGGCTGACGGTGAGGTGCCGGACGAACTTCGCATCCCGCTGGAAGGACTGCTGCGCCCCTCACCGGTCCCTTGGCGACAGATTCTGCGCCAGTTTGTAGCCACTGCCGGCAGAGTCGGACGCACGTCCACCTGGATGCGCGAGCACCGCCGCTTCAGCCACAACACCCCCGGCATCCGCAAACGGCGCCGCCTCAACCTGCTCGTGGGAATCGACGTGAGCGACTCAACCAATATCATTGAACTGCGCGAAGCATTTGCCCGCGAGTTACTGCAGATCGCCCGGGGACGCGACGCCCATGTCACCGTTCTCTACGCCAACAGCCGTATCCAGCGCATCGAGGCGTTCAACGGGGCATCGTTTATCGCCCAGCGCCACGACGGCGGCGGATTCACCGACCTGCGACCGGTGTTCGAGTACGCACACGCGATGCAGCCCCTGCCAGCAGCGGTCATCTACCTGACAGACGGTATCGGGCCGGCCCCGAAGGAGATGGAGTTCCCGACCCTGTGGGTGCTGACAGCTGATGGTGAAAAACCGGTGCCGTGGGGAATCGAGTTACGACTGGAGGTGTAAACGATGGATACTGATTTCAGGCCGATGACCGCCGAATCGGTCGGCGAACTGCTGCAACACGCCGGAGCAGAGGTTATGGTGCGATCGGGCAGGACCGAGAGCTACAGCGCCCCGCGCGAGTTTTCCTTCGAAGTGCGGGCGACCTTCCCCAACGGCATGGGAATGCAGGTGGTGGCGCGTCAGTTCAACTACCGCGACCCATGGGAAGCCACGGGGCGCGTCAACGACATGGTTGATGTGTCGCTGCTACGCGATGGCGCCTTCTCTCCGTTGCCGAAGGGCTTTGGCTGGTTCCAGGGCAAGGATGAAGAGTGCGGACTTGATGAAGAGATGCTGAAAGAGGTTATCGCCGTGGTGGCCGGTATAAACCCCAAGATATTCCTGCTACAGCAGATGACCGGAGACCTGTAGCGCCATCCGAACTTCGGATCAGATCAGGCACCTGGAGATTCTTCCCCGCCCCGGCCCCATAGCAGCGACGCCGTTACTGCCAGCGCAAGGCTGGCAACAATAACCGCCAGGGAGAGCTGAATCGGGATGTGATACCCCATCACCGTTACGACCATCTTGACGCCGATAAAGGCAAGGATAAACGAAATCCCATACTTCAGAAAGGCAAACAGGCCAACAACGCCGGCCAGAAGGAAGTAGAGCGAGCGGAGCCCCATGATGGCAAATATGTTGGAGGTAAAGACGATGAAAGGGTCAAGCGTTACGGCAAAAATGGCCGGAATTGAATCGATCGCAAACAGAACGTCGCTGCTTTCAACCATAACCAGCGTCAGAAAAAGCGGACTGGCCAGCAGTATTCCCCGTTTGTAGGTAAAAAACCAATCGCCCCGGATGCGCCGGGTGACTGGAAAAAAACGGCGGGCCAGCCGGACCAGGAAATTCTTCTCCGGCTCCACCTCACCGTCGTCGCCAAAAGCCATTTTCCAGGCGGTATAGACCAGCAGGACACCGAACAGCGAGAACATCCAGTCAAAATGCTTGAGCAGTTCAATGCCGGTAAAGATGAACAGCGCCCGCATCACCAGCGCCCCGATAATGCCCCACTTGAGGATCCGGGCCTGGTGCTCGCCGCGGATGTTAAAATAGGCAAAAATCATGATGAATACGAACAGGTTGTCGACCGAGAGGGATTTTTCAATCAGATAGCCGGTGAAAAATTCGAGAGCTTTGGCCGGACCGAGCGTAAAATAAATTCCGGCGTTAAACAGCAGAGCCAGGCCGATCCAGACGATGCTCCAGATCAGCGCTTCGCGGAATGATACCTGGTGGGATGTACGGTTACGCCCCAGATCAACTGCCAGCATGACAATCATCAGGATTGCGAACGCACCCCACATGACTGACTGCTGACTCATGGAAACCCCAGGCAAACGGCTTTCCAGAGCGCGGCACCGCCAAAGACAAGAAACATCCCCCCGGCCGCCCGGTGAATCCAACGGAGTGGGATGAAGCGCACAAGCTGTTTCCCGGCAAAGATTCCCACCAGCGAAACCGCCCAGAGAGCAAGAGTTGATGAGAGAAATACCATTCCCATGCCACCCAGGTCTGCCGAATGGCGGGCAGCCTGACTGGCGGTAACCAGTTGGGTTTTATCACCCAGTTCAGCCATAAAGATCATGATGAAAGCCGTGCGGGCGGCACTGGCGGCGGTAGGAGGCGGCCCGTCGTCGTCATCATCCGGGGCATGGCGTAGCGTTGTAACGCCAAAATAAAGGAACAAAAGCGCTGAAACCAGGGTTACCCAGAAAACTGGCAGGAGTATGAACAGGACCCGTCCAACCAGCACTGCGGCGATGTTAAGCAGGGCGAACGCTGCAGCGATCCCGACAAAGATGCGCTGCCAGGGGTAGCGCAGCGCCAGAGCCATGGCGGTCAGTTGGGTTTTGTCTCCCAGTTCTGCCAGAAATATCAGGCCAAACGTGCTGTAAAAAATCTGTTCCATGCCAGGCAGCGGCTTAATCCTGAACCAATTGTTGTTTCTGGCGCCGTTCCTCCCGGAACATATCCAGAGCCATAAGCGCCACGCCGATGCAGATCAGTGAGTCGGCCACGTTGAAAGCCGGCCAATGATGGGCCTTCCAGTAAACATCAAGAAAGTCGATGACCTCTCCGAGCCTGACCCGGTCGATCAGGTTACCGACCGCACCAGAGAAAATCATGGCCAGGGCGGCCTGGGCCAGACGCTGGTCATCACGCAGTTTCTTCAGCGCAACAAGAATCACCACCGCCGCAACAAGCGATACCGCAATGAAAAACGGCAGCCGCCATGACGCATCTGAAAGAAAGCTGAACGCGGCCCCGCGGTTGCGGACATAGGTGATGCTGAACAGCCCGTCTATGACCGGTATCGAGCGGTACAGCTGCATACTGCGGTCAATAGAGATTTTGGTGGCCTGGTCAGCAAGGATGCCGGCACTCGCAATCAGGCTGAAAATAATCATCCGCTGCGTCACTTGCCAACCACCTCGTCTGCCAGTATCGCCTGATTGCGCCCTGCTTTTTTGGCGCTGTAGAGGGCGTAATCAGCCAGCTGCAGCACATTTTTCCATGATGCGTGGGGCGGCTCGTGGGCCTGGCAGGCCACACCGCAACTAATGGTCAGAATATTAAGCGGGCTGGCCGGGTGCGGCAGCCTCAATTCGGACAAGCCTTCCACAATTCGGTCGATCAGGGTCATGGCACCGTGCGGGCTTGTCTCCGGTAAAAGCAGCAGGATTTCTTCCCCGCCATAACGGTAAAGCCGGTCCGACTTGCGAATACAGGTCTGCAGATACTCGGCGATCGTTTTCAAGGCATCGTCTCCGGCAAGATGCCCGCAACAGTCGTTGTAGCTTTTGAAATAGTCAACATCAAAAAGTGCTACGGCATAGGTCCGCTGATAGCGAAGGGCCAGCGCGTGGGTATGATCGAGGTCAACCTCCATGGCCCGGCGGTTTCCGATACCCATCAGGGCATCCACCATCGAAAGTGCTTTCAGCTGCTCGTTGGCCTGCTGCAGTTCACAGGTTTTGCAATCGATCTCCCGCTCGATCACCTCGCGCTGTTTCTCGATCAGATGGAAATTGGCCTTGGCCAGATCCGATTGCGTCACAAGACCGCGCAGACGGCCAACCCCGTCAACAACCGGAAGATGGCGGATTTTTTGGGCGGTAGAGATGACCAGCGCCTCGAAGAGTGTCGTATTTTCCGTAACGGTCGCCACCGGAACCGACATGACCTCCCGGACCAGAATCGGGCATTCAGGACGCTTGCTGAAAAACTCTGACATCAGCCTGACGATATCACGCTCGGTGATAATGCCCACCGGATAATCCCGTTCCGTAACGATCAGGCAGGAGTAGCGATTCTCCAGCATGGTCTTGATGGCATCCGACAGCATCGTCTCCGGAGAGATACTGAATACAGCCGCCGTCATCAGCTCCTTGATATAGATCTCTACCATCGACATTCCTCCATCTAGCCTACCGCATCCGTGCATTTCGGACAGATTCCGGGGTGGGACTGGTCACTGCCCAGCTTTTCACTATAGCACCAGCAGCGTTCACACTTGTCTCCGGAGGCCCGGGCGACCTGGATCCTTAAGCCTTCCAACTGCTCCGAAGACCAGCTCTCACCTGGAATCTCGTTGGCCAGATCTACCCGCGAAACGATGAATATCCCCGGTAGATCGGCCCGGTACTCGTCTAAGAAAGAAAGAAGTTCCGCCGGAGCACTGATCACGACCGATGCATCGAGCGGATGGCCGATCGTCTTGGCTGTCCGGGCTAACTCCAGCGCCTTTGACACATCCGCACGAACTTTCATGATCCGCTCCCAGCGGCTAACCAGGGCATCATCACGGTGTTCAGGCCGCAGTGGGGGGAATGATGCCAGGTGCGCACTCGCCTCGCGGGATCCGGGCATGAAATGCCATGCCTCGTCAGCGGTGAATGAGAGTACCGGCGCTAAGAGACGCAGCAGGGCATCGATGATCCCGTACATGACCGTCTGGCCGCTGCGGCGGCTCAGAGAATCGGTTTTGGCGGTATACATCCGGTCCTTGAGGATATCGAGGTAGAACGAGCTCATTTCAACCGTGCAGAAAGCGTTTACCTCCTGATAAATAACATGAAAGGCATACTCGCGATATGCGTTCAGCACCCGTTCCTTGAGCAGCTCCAACTGATGGAGCGCCCAGCGGTCGATCTCAGGCATATCTGCCACCGGCACTGCCATGGTAGCCGGATCAAAGTCGCCGATATTGCCGAGGATATAGCGGCAGGTATTGCGAATCCGGCGATAGGCCTCGGCCACGCGGCTGAGAATCTCCTCCGAGATCCTGATATCGTCGCGGTAGTCCGATGCTGCCACCCAGAGCCGCAAGACATCGGCGCCGAATTTTTTGATCACATCTTCCGGCGCAACCACGTTGCCCATGGACTTGCTCATCTTGCGCCCCTGCCCGTCCAGCACGAAGCCGTGGGTGAGCACGGACCGGTATGGAGCAACACCACGGGTGCCGACACTCTCCAGCAGCGACGAATGGAACCAGCCGCGATGCTGGTCACTCCCCTCCAGATACATATCGGCCGGAGAAGAAAGTCTGGCGCTCGGCTCAAGCACGGCCGCATGGGAAACACCCGAATCGAACCAGACGTCAAGGATGTCGTTTTCCTTCTCAAAACTCGTGGTCCCGCACTTCGGGCATGTGGTCCCGGCCGGGAGCAGCTCTTCGGCACTCCAGTCAAACCACACATCAGCACTGTGCTCCTTGAACAGGCCGGCCACATGGTCCATGATGGTTCCATCGGCCAGATACTCGCCACAGGCGCTGCAGGAAAAAGCGGTAATCGGCACTCCCCAGGTGCGCTGCCGTGATATGCACCAGTCAGGGCGATTCTCGATCATACCGTAGATCCGCTCACGGCCCCACCTGGGTATCCACTGCACCTTGTCAATCTCTTCCAGAGCTTTTCTGCGCAGATCGTTGGACTTCATACTGATGAACCACTGCTCGGTGGCCCGGAATATAATCGGCTTCTTGCAGCGCCAACAGTGGGGATAGGAATGGCTGATCCTGGCGGTCTGCAGCAGAGCTCCGACCTCGGTCAGCTTAGCGATGACACTCTCGTTGGCTGCAAAGACCTGCTGTCCGCCGAAAAATTCGAGTGTTGAGAGATATCTGCCATGGTTGTCGACCGGATTGTAGATCTCCAGGCCTTCCTTGAGGGCCAGCTCGTAGTCCTCCTGGCCGTGACCAGGAGCGGTATGGACACAGCCGGTGCCGGCCTCAAGAGTCACATGTTCACCGAGCAGAATGATCGAATCACGGTCGTAGAAGGGGTGCTGGCAGTTTTTCCGTTCCAGGGCGGTTGCCTTGAAGGTGGCGATAACGCAGCCGGCAAGTCCGGTTGCGGCCAGGAATGAGTCTTTGAGACCCTCGGCGACAACCAGCACACCCCGTTCGGTATCAAGCGCCACATAATCAAACTCCGGGTGCATGGCAACGGCCAGGTTGGCCGGGATCGTCCAGGGGGTGGTGGTCCAGATTACCACCGAGACCTGTTTTCCAGCCAGGGCCGGGATGGCGGACGAAATATCATCTTTGATGGCAAAACGGACAAAAATCGATGGTGAGCTATGGTCCGCATACTCAACCTCGGCCTCGGCCAGGGCGGTCACACAGGAGGAACACCAGTGTACCGGCTTGCGGCCGCGGTACAATCCGCCGTTATGGGCAAACCGGGCCAACTCGGCAGCAGTAAGTCCCTCATACTCATAGTTCATGGTCAGATACGGGTTGTCCCAGTCCCCGAGCACGCCGAGGCGTTTGAACTCCTCCCGCTGGATGGCGACGAATTTCTCGGCATAGGCTCGGCATTCCTTGCGCATCTGGAGTCGAGAGATCTCATGTTTCTTGGAGCCAAGATTTTTCTCAACCTGCAGTTCAATCGGCAGGCCATGGCAGTCCCACCCCGGCACATAGGGGGCATTGAAGCCTTCCATCCGCTTAACCTTAAGTACGATATCCTTCAATATCTTGTTTAAGGCATGCCCGATATGGATATGGCCGTTTGCGTAGGGGGGACCGTCGTGCAGTATATAATCCGGCCGGCCGGCGCCGTTTTCTTCCATCTGCCGGTACAGCCCCGAAGCCTGCCAGCGTGCCAGAATCTCTGGTTCACGCTGGTTCAGGTTGGCCTTCATCGGGAAATCGGTGACCGGCAGGTTAAGGGTGCTTTTGTAATCCATCTGTAATCTCCTTAGCACTGCTGCAGATCGTCTCAAAAATTTTACTAAATTAGCCCGGTGGAGCCTGAAAGTCAAGGAGCCAGAGCAAAGCCCGTATGCCCTGCATTTCGTCGGCCATACCCGCCATTCTTTCGCTGGAAAAATTTCCGGATCCGGTGTATAAAATTATCCTTACAATTCCGTCGTGAGAGCGTCCATGCAGATTCCTGAAAAACAGTCCTACCAGATCGAAAGCATCCAGCGATACTCCCTGATCCTCTCCATTGCCTGGACGCTTCTGGTATGCTCTTCGTTTGCCTGGTACTGGTACCATGCAGACCAGGAAATCAGAAAAACCGCGCTGGCACAAGCGCGAGCCTCCTATGAAAAAGACCTGATCTACCGCCGCTGGGGCGCCAAGCATGGTGGCGTATATGTCCCGGTCAACGAGCAGACCCCACCGAATCCTCATCTCTCACATATTCCTGAGCGCGACATCGCCACCCCGTCCGGCAAACAGCTGACGCTGGTCAACCCGGCCTACATGACCCGCCAGGTCTATGAAATGGCCCGCGAAGAGGAACGCCTTGGCCGTGGCCATATCACAAGCCTCAAACCCCTTCGCCAGGAGAATGCCCCTGATCCCTGGGAAGCCGCGGCCCTGAAAGCATTTGAACAGGGAGAAGACGAGGTCAGTGCAACCGTAACCCTGGACGGGATCCCCCATATACGCCTGATGCGGCCATTTATCACCGAGCCACCCTGCCTCAAATGCCATGCCGGACAGGGATACAAGCTGGGCGACATCCGGGGAGGCTTGAGCGTTTCGGCCCCGATGGGAGCTCTGATGCACGATCTGCAGGTTAGCCTGCTGGGCGGTGGAGCATTCCACGGCATCATCCTGCTGGGCGGTCTGGCAATTGTTCGGATCGGAGGGCACAAACTGTGCGGCAACGCCCGGCGCCAGTATGAATCCGAACTGGCCCTCCACGAGCAGACCCTTCAGCTTGAGGCTGAAATCGGCGAGCGACAGCAGATTCAGGAGCATCTCCAGGAACAGACCGCCATACTGGAGGAAGAAATAGCCGAGCGGACGGCCATGCAGGAGGAGTTGAATCAGCAGCAGCAACTGCTCGAAGAGGTAAACCAGAGCCTGCATACCATGGTCGAAGAGGCCATCGCCGAGATGCGCCGCAAGGACGAAACCCTGATTCACCAGGGCCGCCTGGCCGCCATGGGGGAAATGATCAACAACATCGCCCACCAGTGGCGCCAACCGCTCAACAATGTTGCCCTGATCATCCAGAATATGCAGGCCGGCTACCAGAGCGGCGACATCACACCCCAGTCCATGGAGCGCGACGTTGCCACCGCCATGGGCGTGATTCAGCACATGTCCCGCACCATCGATGATTTCCGGAACTTTTTCCGCCAGGACAAAGAGAAACGGCCCTTCATCGTCAACAAGGTCATTGCCCTCTGCCTTGAATTCGTTTCCGCCACCCTGGAGAACTGCGGGATCGAAGTCGACATGACAGCAGAGGATTCGGTGGTTGCAACCGGCTACCCCAATGAATATGCCCAGGTGATTCTCAATATTCTTGGCAATGCCCGCGACATCATGCAGGAACGCGGCACCAAAGCCCCCCGCATCACGATCAGGCTGTTCAGCGAAAACGGCCGCTCCGTGGTTACAATCGGTGACAACGGCGGCGGAATTGCCGAAGAGGCCCTGCCACGCATTTTCGACCCCTATTTTACCACCCGCGAACCGGGCAAGGGGACCGGCATCGGATTGTACATGTCAAAGACGATCATCGAAAAGAACATGTCGGGAAGCCTTACGGCTCGGACCGTTGACGGTGGAGCTGAATTCAGAATTGAAGTTTGATCCCGCCATATCGCCCCGCATAAAATTTTCTAAAAAAATCACCTCCACCGATAGACATTTTTTGATCCTGGTGTATTCTTTTTCCGTCGCGCCATCCCACACCACACCCGAAGGAGACGAATCCCCATGATCACTACGTCCGGCATCAGCATCGGAAAGCGCCTGACAGCTTCATTCGCCGCAATTATCATGCTGCTCATCATGGTCGGAGGATATGCTGTCTACGACATGAACCAGCTTGACTCCAGCATCGCCTCAATTGTCACCGACAAGTGGCCAAAGACCGTCGAGCTGAACGATATTAAAGGACAGGTCAATATTATTGCCCGGTCTCTCCGGAATATGCTGCTTGTCGATGACCCGGCAGAGGAGAAGAAGGAGGGCCAGCGGATTGTGGCAGCCCGGGAAGCGATCGGAAAAGACATCGATGATCTTACCAAGACGGTGAAAAGCGACACCGGCAAGGCCCATCTGAAAACCCTGATCGAAGCCCGCACCGCCTACCTGCAGGCTCAAAAGGTCATCATCGACCTGATCGAGGCCGGCCAAAAGGACAAGGCCCGCCAGGAACTGCTGACCTCACTCCGCAAGGTTCAGGCGACCTACTTTCAGTCAATTGATGCCATGATCGAATACCAGTCCAAGGAGGTTGACCGGGTCGGGAAAGAAGCGCACCACCTGGTTGTCCAGGCCCGCTACGTTGTCAGCGGGCTTCTGCTGGCAGGAGTTGTGATTGCAACTATGCTTGCCATCCTGATAATCCGCAGCATCACCCGCCCCCTTTCAGCACTGCTTGCAGCAAACAACCAGATCGCCCGCAAGGACCTGACCGTCAGCATCGACGTCAGCGGCGGGGACGAAATCGGAAAGCTGGCAGAATCCACCCGGCATGTGGTTACTAGCCTGCGGGATATCCTTGAGAAAGTCGCTGACACATCAACCCAGATCGCATCGGCCTCTAACCAGCTTCACTCAACATCGGAACAGATCGCCACCGGCGCCGAGGAGGTGGCCTCCCAGACCAGCACGGTGGCAACCGCCAGTGAAGAAATGGCCGCTACATCCGGTGACATTGCCCAGAACTGTTCCATGGCAGCTGAAAGTTCACGTCAGAGCAGTGAATCGGCCATCAAAGGGGGCGCTGTTGTTCAAGAAACTATCGCCGGCATGAGCAAAATCGCCGAGCGGGTCAAGGCCACGGCGCGCACTGTGGAAAATCTTGGTTCCCGATCGGAACAGATCGGGGAGATCATCGGTACGATTGAGGACATCGCCGATCAGACCAACCTGTTGGCCCTGAATGCCGCCATTGAGGCCGCACGGGCCGGAGAACAGGGGCGCGGTTTTGCCGTCGTTGCCGATGAAGTTCGCGCGCTGGCCGAACGAACCTCACGGGCGACCCGAGAAATCGGAGAAATGATCAAAGCTATCCAGAGCGAGACCAAAAACGCCGTTAAAGCCATGGAGGAAGGGGTTATTGAAGTTGAGCATGGGGCGGCAGCATCCAATAAATCGGGTGAGGCGCTCACCATGATTCTGCAGCAGATCAGCGAAGTGACCATGCAGATCAACCAGATTGCAACCGCTGCCGAAGAACAGACCGCAACCACCAGCGAGATCACCATGAATGTCCAACAGGTGACCGACGTCATTCAGCAGACCGCCCGGGGAGCTGGAGAAACGGCCACTGCCGCCTCCCAGCTTGCTGCGAATGCCCAGATCCTGGAAAGTCTGGTGCGACAGTTCAAGCTTTGAATCGGCCCAGCTACATTCAGATCAGTGATGCCTCCTTCTACAGCCGGCTTTGGCGGCGGATCACTTGTATAAAGACAACTCCTGTAGTATACATGAACACCTTACAGATGAATCCATTCCGACCGTTCAGAGGAGGATCAGCACCATGAGCAGCAATCTGCCGGCAGTCGCCGGAACAGGCCGTGACAGTTCCCGAGATGTGATCCAGTTGGTCAGCTTTGAACTCGAAAGCGAAGAGTACGGGGTCGATGTCCTGGCGGTCCGAGAAATCATCCGCCTTCCGGCCATTACCAAAATGCCCAATACCCCCTCCTATGTCGAAGGAATCATCAACCTGCGCGGCTCGGTTGTGCCGATCATATCCCTGCGCCGTCGTTTCGGATTAAGCGATACCGATACGGATCGCCGGGCCCGGATCCTGGTGATGGAAGCCAACGGCACCCTGACCGGTTTCGTAGTGGACGCCGTTGCCGAAGTAATCCGGATTTCTGCCGGCGAGATCCAGCCACCCCCGGCGGTCACCCACGGCAATGCCGCACAGGAATGCATCACCGGCGTGGTCAACCATGGCGAACGGCTTCTGATCGTGCTCGATCTGAATCTGATTCTTGACGACAGTGAGCGGAACGCCCTGGGGGTCTAAAACCGATGTCCGTCACAGCAGACCAGAGCAGCGGGGCAAAGGCCGGTCCCCAGCCCGCCAGCGACCTGCTGTTCCAGCTGACCCCCAGTGCGGCATTTCTTGTTGATACTGACCGGATCATCACCGGCTGGAACGATGCAATGGCCAGAATCACCGGCTACTCCTCCGAAGAAGCCATCGGGAAACCGTGCGGCTTTTTTTCAATGCTCCCCTGCAAACACCGCTGCCCGCTCTTCTCCGACCAGATTCCGAAACCGGTCATTGCCAAAGAGTTCACCATCCTGCACCGGGATGGTGAACACCGCGTCATTCTCAAGAATCTCGATTATCTGCATGACCGGTCCGGAGCAGTCATCGGCGGCATTGAGAGTTTTGAAGACATCACCGAGCGGAAACTGATGGAAGAGGAGCTCCGCCAGGCCCGCATCGATGCGGAAGCTGCCAACCGGGAGAAAAGCCGTTTTTTGGCCGGCATGAGCCACGATCTGCGTACCCCGATGAATGGCATCATCGGCATGGCTGAACTCCTTGACGGAACCGTGCTGACCGACAGCCAGCGTTCATTGCTGGGAACGATCCGCACATCTGCCGACCGGATGCTGGAGCTGGTGAACGAGCTTTTGCAGATCTCCGGCCAGGCTCCGGTCGCCCCGTCCCACAGCGCAGCCGACCATCCGCAGCCGGGCCAGAGTCCGCTCACGATACTGGCGGTCGACGACGTTGCCATCAACCGCGAGCTGCTCCGCTTTACCCTGGAAAGCCAGGGGCATCGCGTCGATCTGGCCGCCGATGGGCGCGAGGCGGTCCAGCGCTCCGACAGCACCCGCTACGATGCGATCTTCATGGATATGCAGATGCCGGTTCTGGATGGGTATCAGGCCACGCGGGAGATCAGGGCTCGGGAACAGCGCCTCAATCTTCCCCCTGTTACGATTATCGCCATGACCGCCTACGCCATGCCGGAGGACCGCCAGCAGTGCCTGGATGCCGGCGCCAGCGCCTATCTTGCCAAACCTGCCCGGCCGCCTGACATCATCGCAACGCTTGCCGCGCAGGCCACGCAACGCTCCCCGGCCGCGGTCAGCCCGGCCGATCCACCGGTATTTGACCGGGCTGGGCTGATCAACCGGCTGGGGCAGGAAGCGTTGCTGCCCCGCTTTCTGCTGCTGTTTCAGCAGACCGCTCCGGAATATCTGGAAAAGCTCGAACTGGCTGCGGCAGAACGCGATCTGGACACTGTCCGCATAACCAGCCATACCATCAAGGGGGCTGCCGCCAACATCTCGGCCTGCAGGATGGCACAGGCCGCAGCTGTACTCGAACAGGCCGCTCGAAGCGGCGATGACAGCGCTCTTTCAACCCTGCTGGGGACACTGCGGCAGGAGTACCAGAATTTTCTGCAGGAGACCCGAGAACACTGACCGCTTCACCCCCCAGTCATCCCCCCCTTTTCAGACGAGGAGCTTCCCCATGTTCGATGAAATAAAACTGCTGGCCGTCGATGACCTGCCGATGAATCTTGAGATGCTCGAAGTCATGCTGACGGGTCTTGACTGCACGATGCTCAAGGCCGCCCACGGACAGGAAGCCCTGGAACTGCTGGCCGCCAATCCAGACATCGACACGATCCTGCTTGATCTGGAAATGCCGGTCATGGACGGCTATGAGACCATACGGCGGGTCAAACAGAGCTTCGAATGGCGGGATATCCCGGTGGTGGTCGTGACTGCCGGAACCACGGAAGTAACCAGAACGCTAGCCCTGGGGGCCAACGACTTCATTGCCAAACCGTTCAACCCCGAAGAGCTCCGTTTGCGTGTGATGAACCAGGTCCGCAGCAAGAAACTTTCTGACCTTTCCAAGGATATGACCAGCATCCTGGAAAGCGAGGTGGTCAAGAAGACCGCGGCCCTGCAGAAAGCCCTCGATCTCTCCCGGGAGGCCGAATACGAGATTACCTTGAGGCTTGGCAGAGCAGCCGAATTCCGCGATCAGGAAACCGGGATGCACACTCGCCGGATCAGTGAACTGTCCCGTCAGTTGGCCAGCCTGGCCGGGATTGCCGATGAGCAGTGCGAAATTCTCAAATTCGCTTCACCGCTCCATGACGTCGGCAAGATCGGGATCCCGGACCGGATTCTGCTCAAGCCGGGAAAACTGGATCAGACCGAATTTGAAATCATGAAGCTGCACACGACGATTGGCAGCAAAATCCTTTCGGACGCCTCCCGTTATCCGGTTATTGATGCCGGCAGCATAATCGCCTCCCAGCACCACGAAAAATGGGATGGAAGCGGCTATCCGAATGGGCTTGCCGGATCTGAAATCCATGCGTTCGCCCGCATCGTCTCAATCGTTGATGTTTTCGACGCCCTTACGTCGGAACGCCCCTACAAGAAAGCCTTTCCCCTTGACAAAACCGTCGAGATCATGCGGGACGGCACCGGAACTTTTTTTGATCCGGCGCTGTTGGCACTCTTCTTCGAGAACCTCAATCAGTTTGTAGCCATCAAGGAGAGCCTGGCTGACGCTCCCTGCGAAGAGTCCCCACTGGACGGGATCGCGTTTCTGACCTGACGTTTTCCGCACGTGCTCCCGCAGACCCATCCATATTCCTTCTTGCATTCGATGCACAGCTCTGCTAATTTATTTAGCCTTTTTCAGCCGATCCCGGCACTCCGTTTGAAAGGATTTCATCGTTATGCTGAAGATTTTTGATTACTTTTTTGGCTATTTTTCCAATGACCTGGCGATTGACCTCGGCACCGCCAACACCCTGGTCTACCTGAAGGGCAAAGGCATCGTCGTTCGTGAGCCCTCTGTCGTGGCTGTCCAGAAAATGCCCACCGGGCAGCAGAAGGTCCTGGCGGTCGGCATGGAAGCCAAACAGATGCTCGGCCGCACCCCCGGATCAATCACCGCCATCCGTCCGATGAAAGACGGCGTGATTGCAGATTTTGATATTACCGAGGAGATGCTGCGTTATTTCATCCATAAGGTCCACAACCGCAAGACCCTGGTTCGGCCGCGGATCGTGATCTGCGTCCCCTCCGGCATCACCCAGGTCGAAAAACGGGCAGTCAAGGAGTCGGCCGAATCAGCCGGGGCCCGCGAAGTCTACCTGATCGAAGAACCGATGGCGGCGGCAATCGGCGCCGGCCTGCCGATTACCGAGGCTTCCGGCAATATGATCGTCGATATTGGCGGCGGCACCACCGAGGTGGCGGTCATCTCCCTGGCCGGCATTGTCTATGCCCAGTCAACCCGCATGGGTGGCGACAAGATGGACGAGGCCATCGTCCAGTACATCCGCAAAAAATACAATCTGCAGATCGGCGAGCGGATGGCCGAATCGATCAAGATTCAGATCGGCGAAGCCTACCCCGGCCCGGAAGTCCTGACCATGGCGGTCAAGGGACGTGACCTGGTTTCGGGTATCCCAAAAACGATCGAAGTCAACTCGGACGAAATCCGCGAGGCCCTCAAGGAGGCGGTCAACGCCATTGTTGACACCGTCCGCATCTGCCTGGAGAAAACACCTCCCGAACTGGCGGCCGACATCGTCGACAAGGGGATTTTCCTGGCCGGCGGCGGTGCCCAGCTTCGCAACCTGGACATGCTGCTGCGCGAGGTTACCAAGGTGCCGGTCCTGATCGCCGAAAATCCGCTTGATTGCGTCGTGCTCGGTTCAGGCAAGGTGCTTGACGAACTTAATCTGCTCCGCCGCGTTGCGGTTTCATCCTAACTGAACGGCCCCGGAAACGGGGCCTTTTTACTCAATGCCGACTCCCTCTGTCGACATAATTGTGCCGGTCTGGAACAGCCCGTTCGAAACCCGCGCCTGTCTGGCCGCAATCCTGGAGCACTCGCCCGGAGCCCGTCTTATCATCGTGGACAATGGCAGCAGCCGCGAAACGGGACTGATGCTCGAAGAGTTTTCCGAATCGCTGGGGGACCGGGCTCTCTTCATCTCGTCGGATCGCAACGTCGGACTGGTACCCGCCATCAATATCGCCCTTTCCCGCTCGGACAGCGACTACGCCGTGATTGTAAGACCGCATGTCATGGTTTCTGCCGGCTGGCTGGAGGCTCTGCTTGCTGCGGCGTTGACACCCCGTGCAGGGATCGTATCGCCGCTCTTCCACGGACCAGGCGCGCCGGGCATGCCGGCAATGACCCGCGGCTGCACCCTGATAGAAACCTTCTACGTTTCATTCAGCACCCTGCTGATTCGCGGCGACCTGCACATGCTTCTGGGACGGTTCACCGAAGGGATGGACAGCGGCGAATGGTGCCTCAAAGAATATGTGCGGAGGGCCCTTGCCAGAGGTTATCACACGCTGGCAACGGCAAAGATCAGCCTTGCCTGCGGCCAGGAAACCGCCTTCGGGTCTGAGCAGCGACGGCGTGAAACAACTGCCGAAAGCAAGCGACTCTTTCAGGCACAATGGGGGCATCAGCATGAATACGCCGTCTACTTCGATGTCGAAAGCACCCCTGAAGTCCTGGAAGGCGCCCTTGAAGTCATCCTCGCCGGGGCACGGCGTGGCCATCGCTTCACCCTGCTCATGCACCGGAGTCAGGCGGCAGAGTGCAAGCGGCGTGGCTGGAACGGCCTGCATACCGGCATCATCGTCGATCAACTCCCGCTCCTGATGCCCCGCCGGGCCCTGACCCGTCGCATTGCCGAGATCCGCACGACCGCCCCCGAAAGCATTCTGGTCCGCGGAAGCGAGGGATACGGTTTCCCCGGCATTGATGGTGTCCCGGCGCTGACCGATCTGGCGCCTGCATTCACCACCGGCATTCCTGCCGAGCTTACCCCTGAATTGGAGGCATGCACTGATGATTTCAGAAATTCGTTCACAGCTGGCTGAACACCGGGCGCTCTTCAGCCTGATTGAAGAGAAACTGACCCCTGGAATTGCCCAGATGGCGGCCATGGCAATCGAGTGCTTCCGCTCCGGCGGCAAGCTCCTGATTATGGGCAACGGCGGATCGGCAGCCGACAGCCAGCACTTTGCCGCTGAAATTGTCAGCCGCTTTCGCCTTGAACGGCCGGCCCTGCCAGCCATCGCCCTTTCGACCGATACGTCCATCCTGACCGCCATCGGCAATGACTACGGTTTTGAGGCGGCCTTCCGGCGCCAGGTCGAAGCGCTGGCCACCCCGGGGGATCTGGTGATCGGTATTTCGACCAGCGGCAACTCCCCCAACGTTGAGCAGGCTCTGCAACGAGCCCGGGAACGAGGCTGCCGCACCATCGGTCTCTTGGGTCGGGATGGCGGTACAATTGGCCCGCAGTGCGACCTGGCACTGGTCATTCCGAGCAATGACACCCCGCGCATCCAGGAGGGGCACATCACGATCATCCACATCGTCTGCGATTTGATCGAACAGGGGATATTTGCCGCAGGCTGACCGGAAGGCCACACAGGTGATACTCTCGGAATTGATTTGAATATTGGGCAAATTGGGCTATACTGAAATCCTGCTATAATTTCAGACAACCGAATCGGAGAACACGCACATGACCCTGACAGGAATCGCGCTGATCATCATCGCCGTAGCGCTCTGCATCCTGGTTTTAACCCTTATACCGACCATCACGGCTGTCAAGCGGACCGCATCATCGATCGGGACCTTGTCGGACATGGTCCAGACCGAACTGAAACCGACCATTCAGGAATTGACCGCTGTCCTGGCCGAGTTGAAAACCGTTGGCGGTGGTGTTGCCGAACATACAGACGATGTCAAACGCTTTATGTCAGCACTCGGGGAAACCGGGACGAATTTAAGCACCATCAACCGCTCGGTCGGCACGGTGACCGGCATCCTCAACAGCACCACCATCTGGATGACCGGGGCAAAAGTCGCCGGTAAATACATGCTTGACAGATATCTCAAAAAACGGGGAGGAATGTGACATGTCAGAAGAACGGGGAATTTCGGCTGGAACAGTTTTGGTGTCTTTTGTTGCAGGCGCAGCGCTCGGAGCCGGCTTGGCGTTGCTGTATGCCCCCAAAAGCGGGAATGAGATACGCGACAAGATTGCCGACCTGACCGACGATGCGGTTGACAAGATCAAAGAATATGCCCGCGAAGCCCAGGATAAAATCAAAAACGCTCTCGAAGACGGCAAAGAGACCGTAATTGAGAAAAAATCGATTCTGGCTTCAGCAATCGAAGCCGGCCGCGAGGCCATGCAACGTGAAAAGGAACGTTCCCAGGCTTCTTGACGACAGCGTATCACCTTGCCGGAAAGCCCACCACGGTGGGCTTTTTTTATGAGGCTCCCATGATGGTATCCAGGCAACGGGCTCGCATTACCGAAGGCCTGAAAATACTTTTTCTCAAATTCATCGATGACCGCTGCATGACCCATGCATCGGCACTCTCTTTTTCGAGCCTGCTCTCGGTAATCCCGTTCCTGGCCATCCTGTTCGCCATCCTGAAAGCCCTCGACGTACACTCGGTCCTGGCGCCGGTCATCCTTTCCAGCGTTGCGGCCGGTTCCCATGAGATCATTACCCGCATCTTGGGATATATAGCCAACACGAAGGTCGCATCGCTGGGTTTTGTCGGCCTGGCCGCGCTTCTCTTGTCTGTCATGGCGACACTCGATAATCTTGAGGATGCCTTTAACCAGATCTGCGGCATAGAGAGGGGTAAAGCCTACCATCACAAACTGCGGGACTACCTTATTGTCATCTTCAGCATACCGCTTCTGATCGCCCTGGCGGCCAGCGTCACCACCAGCCTGCAGCATCAAGGGGTGATCAAGTGGTTCTTTCGCCTGCCACTGTTTGGTAGCGTTCTCCTGGCACTTTTCAAACTAGTGCCATACCTGAGTATCTGGATCGCGCTGCTCTGTTGCTACCGATTTGTGCCCAATACCCATATCAGCTTCCGCAACGCCCTGGCCGGGAGCGTAATCGCCGGCACTCTCTGGCAGTTTGCTCACTGGTGTTTTGTTCATTTTCAGTTCGGCATAGCCCGCTATAATGCAATTTACGGCACCCTGTCCCTTTTGCCCGCGTTTATGATCTGGATTCTCACTGGCTGGTGCATTGTGCTTGCCGGTATGCAAATCGTCTGGCTTCTACAGATGAGTGACACCTCTGCACAGACAGACGACACGAATACTGACAACGAAGAAGTTGAATATAACGCTCCGGCCGGCTAGAATGTAGCTATCAATGCACCAAAGGTACCATATGCGTTACAGCAACATGCAGAGATCCCACCGATTCGTCTTGGTACTGTTTTTTACCATGCTGCTGGTCGGTTTTACGGTATTGCGCACACCGACCGAAACTGACGAGCCGGCCGCCTCTCCAACCGACAAAGCAATGGAGGACCTCTCCCGGATTGAGTATCCGAGTATGGCGGGGATGCGCTGGCACCCCCATTTTGTAAAACCGAACGAGACCCTCGAATCGCTCTTTGGCAGTGACTGGGTCTGGATAGCCCGGCTGAACAGAGTTGATCGGCGCCACGTTTATCCCGGCATGACGATCAAGGTTCCGGACCGCATGGCCGACGCACGGAGCTACTGTCCTCTGCCGGCAGTGTACGAACCAGCCAGACAGCACACCAAGTATATCCTGGTTGATATTACCGAGCAGTGGCTGGGAGCCTACGAGCGGGGCCGTTTGGTATTTTCCGCCCCGGCCGCCACCGGAAAGGCAGGAACAGAGACGCCGATCGGTTTGTTCCGGATTTCTGCACGGCACCTGACCCATACGTCGTCATTGTATAAAACCCAGGACGAAACCGAGCAGTACCCGATGGATAATGCAATCCGTTTTCATATCGGCGATGATAACGTATCCTACTGGCTTCATGCCCGCGACCTGCCAGGCAGGCCGGCATCACACGGCTGCATCGGACTGTTTGATGAAGAGATGCAGCTGCGCGTCTACGGGTTCCCGGAAAAGCCGGTGTTGCTGGACTCGCAGAAACTGTACAGATGGGCAGCGGTCATTGACTATGAGGATGAGGACAGCGGTGAGGCTGAAGAGATTGAGGACGGACCGGTGGTAGAAGTGCGTGGCCCGCTTCCGAAATACAAGTCCGGCCGTTGAGCGACAATCTGGTTCTTATGCTGACATTCAGAAACAGGGAGGAGACGGCATGAAAATGCTGATCAGCGGAGTGGTGCTTGTTGTAAGTTCTTTTGCGGCATCGGCTTTCGCCGCCACGGTTTATCTCAAGGATGGAGGCGTCATCAATGCAAAGCGTGTCTGGCGTGAGGGCGCAACAGTCCGGGTCCTGATTAACCGTGACAGCCTCGAGGTATTCAACGCCTCCGAGGTAAACATGAAGCGGACCTTTACGCCAAAACCCAGGAAAGTCCGACCACAGGCTGCGGCAGAAACCGCACCGACAAACCCTTCGGCCCACACTGCTTCTGCACCGGCACCTGGCCAGAAACCGGCAGAGGCCAGAGGGGTGCAACTCCCGAAACTGCCCTCTCTGCCGAGCAAACTGCCAGAGAAGAGTCCGCCCAGCCTGGGAGGCAAAGAAGAGGGAAGTATCCGCAAGCACAAGAAAGAGATGGCTGAAAAAACAGGGGAATAAACACGAAAAGGGACGGCACACGCCGTCCCTTTTCTGATTTGCAAACATTGTGTCTTCAGGCTCTGGCGAGCCAGCGGGCCACATCCTTGGCATGATAGGTAATGATGATATCAGCACCGGCCCGCTTGAATCCGAGCATGGTTTCCATCACCACCCGCTCTTCGTCAATCCAGCCATGTGCCGCTGCCGCCTTAATCATACTGTACTCGCCCGACACGTTATAGACCGCCAGAGGCAGTTCATAGGCATCGCGCAGTTCACGTACGATATCCAGATAGGGCAAGCCCGGTTTAACCATGATGATGTCGGCGCCCTCCTCGATATCAGACGCTGCTTCGCGCAGCGCTTCGCGACGATTGGCCGGATCCATCTGGTAGCTGCGGCGGTCACCGAACTGGGGGGTCGATTCGGCCGCCTCGCGGAAGGGCCCGTAATAGCCGGAAGCATATTTCACCGCATAGCTCATGACCGGGATCGAATCGAAACCGTTCTCGTCCAGTATTTCCCGGATTGCCGCCACCCGGCCGTCCATCATGTCCGACGGGGCGACCATGTCTGCCCCGGCCCGGGCATGGGACAAGGCCTCGCGCGCCAAAAGCTCCAGCGTTGAATCGTTGTCGACGTCCCCATCCTTGATAATTCCGCAATGGCCATGATCCGTATACTCACACATGCAGACATCCGTGATCACCGCCAGTCCCGGCACCTCGGCCTTGATCGCCCGGATGGTCTCCTGAATAATACCGGTATCCGAATAAGCATCACTGCCAACCGAATCCTTGGTTTCCGGAATACCGAAGAGCAGAACGGCAGGGATACCGAGCGCCATGACCTCTTTCGCCTCGGCAACGATGTGCTCGATGGACTGCTGGTAGATGCCCGGCATGGAGGAAACCTCTTTCCTGATCCCGCTGCCGAATGCCGAAAACATCGGATACACCAGATCATTGACCGAAAGGGATGTCTCGCGGACCATCCTCCGGAAAACCTCTTTACCGCGAACGCGGCGGGCTCTGAACTGCGGGAAGAACATGAAAACCTCCAGGCGGTTATTTCGTAGCAGGCAGCGCGGATAGTATCCAACAGCCCTTCAAATTGCAAGTATCGGCAGTACGCTCCCGCCTTCAGGCATAACAAGGGCATCCCAGTCCCGGGGCAGGTGCTGCTCGGCCATTGTCAGCGCCGCGTCAAGTGACGATGCCGCAAGCATCCCCATCGCCTCTACCTGCTGGCGCGGAAAACCGGAGACAAGAATAATCCTGAAGCGCTGCGCCTTCTGAAGCAGTGAATAAGCGGTTTGTCCGTTAATTTCGTAACGTTCTCGCAGTGCTGCTTCAAACGCATCGAGCGCCGTATGGCGAAACCAACTGAAAAAGGTTGTATTACCGAAGCCGTCGCGGCATTCGGCCAACAGAATCATAACCCCGTCCTCCTTCAGCGCCTGGGCAGCATACTCCATCGACTTGTGGGACTGGATCAGGTTGATGTCCTTGGGATATCCTCCACAGGAAACCACCACCAGATCTGCCCGTTGCCTGAGCGGCCAGGCGAACAGCTCACGATACCGGCAACAGCCCGCCTCATGGGCCTCACGCCAATCACCGGCATAGGCAGCGATTATCTGCTTGTCGGGCGCAAGAATCGTATTGAGAATCAGGTCGGGCGCTGCCATGGCGCATGCCTCGGACATGGCCCGATGCACCGGGTTGCCGTCCAGTTGCCCGGTCGTGGCCAGCGGATTCTTGCCGCTCCCCGGTTGGGGGTTAAGCACCGCAAAGTGGCTCTCCATGCAGGCCTTGCGACTGGCAATTCCGGGCAGGACTGATTTGCGGCCGCCGCCAAATCCAGCAAAGTAGTGGAAGCCGATCACACCGGTCAGAATCAGACGGTCAGCCTCGACCGCCCGCCGATTGATCGAGACATCAATGCCGTTGGATGTACGGCCGATATGAACAAGCCCCGCAGGGTCATCGCAGTCGTGGTCGGTCACCCTGATCCTTCCGTACAGCGGTCCAAGGATTTTTTGATGCTCGTGATCCGTCTGTTTTCGATGGATGCCAAGGGCAACCAGGACCTCGATATCCTCATCCCGGATGCCGACGGCGTTGAGCCGTTCAACCAGGATCGGCAGATAAACCTCACTGCCGGTATAGCGGGTGATGTCGGAGGTAACAATAACAACCGACTCACCCGGCCTGAAGCAGGCAAGACGGTCACGGCAGGAATCAAGGGCTGCGGTCAGTACATCTGCAGGGGAAACATCGGGGGTGGCCGATGAAGGAGAGATGACTCCCGCCAGACGACCCGGCGGGAGATGGAGATCAAAGGATGTGGAACCGTACTTGAGGTGCATTCC
>DCNF01000089.1:475-7143 GCA_002322035.1 Geobacter sp. UBA1603 | reverse complement strand
TATGGCTTCGCGGGCAAGCCGCTTCATTCTTTCGGCAGCGGTCTCTCCCAGACCGGTCAGCTTCTCGCGGACCTGGCTGCCCGGGGTGGGAGCAAGCAGAAGTGCGGCTGCGGCGCCGACGACGGCACCGGAGACAAAAGCGATGATTGCTGCTGCGGCATTATCGTTGCTGGATGACATGGGGCTCCTCCTGGAAGCTGATGCTGGCTATATTCTCTAAACATTTTTTATATCTAGCACAGCACTGTGAGGTAATCAACGCAAAAACAGCCTTTTGTTGGCCAAATGCCGCCGGACCATGTCCTCAAAATCGGCATCCCGACTACCGCTGTAGACCAGCGATGATCCGATCTCAGCTGCCAGCATGGCACAGAGGTATTTGACCGGCAATCGCACAATCCGGCGCCGAAACACCGGTTCTTCCCGCAGGATGGCCGGCAGATGGTCACGTATCGCCTGCCGGAAGGGATTGCGCTGGCAGAGTTCGGGACGGGCGCAAAAAAACTCGAAAAGACGGGAGTAGAGGGCATTGATATTGCGACTTATCGCGTCGGATATTTCTGTAAACAGCAGGGCATCGCCGGATTCCTTGCGGCGCCGGAAGATCAGCCGCGCCTCATCGCAGGCACGCCTTTCCAGGATTTCAAGCACATCCCGGACATAGCGTTCCTTGTGCTCCAGGAACTCATCCTCCGACAGCAGAAGGTTGGCGATGATCTCGTAAGATGACGAGATGACTCCGCACTTGTTGGCCGATGCATCGCGAATGATCACCGCACCGTTCTTCTGCAGCCTGACCCGCGCCTCGGGCGTAATGAACGAATTGGCTCCCTCGACGATCACGCGCGAGGAGGGCCTGCCACTGCCGTCAAGGAACAGCTGCCAGTTATGGGCATCAATGGTCTCGGGGCGGCCGCCGGCCGGGATAAACAGGTCGGCCTGAACGCTGAACAGCAGCCCGTCGAACTCCCGGTGAAAATCATCCATCTCCAGCCACTCCTCAACCAGAACCCCGTTTTTCCTGCTCACTCTGCGGTGGGTCTGGCGCAGACCGGCCATGCGAACACCGCTTCGGTAGAGAATAAAACCTCCTTCACCGAGATACTGCGGGTCAAAGGCATCCAGGTCACGGGTCAGCACGACGGCCGTAAGTCCGGCGCGGCTGATTCCGGAATGATCGAACAGTGCCGCCGTGCCGTCCAGCACCAGCCGCACCTCCATGGCCGGACAGCGTTCCAGCATGATCCGAAGGCAGTTTCCGGCCACATCTCCGTTGGGGCCGCCGGTCATCTTCAGGGAAAACCGTTCCGTACGGATATCGATGCCAAGCACCTGGGACATTGCTGTCTCTGCAAAGGCCACGACTCCGGTGGAGGTGACGCCGTACTCCTTGTGATTGATGCCGACCTTCTTGCTCGACATGATACCGATGCCGAGCAGGTAGCCGCGCCGTTGCGACAACCGCGCGATCGCTTCAATCATACCGTCGTGCATATTCTCGTCCGGACCAATCTCGATCGGCTCGTCGTCACCGTAGTAATCGACCACACGCCGGTCCTTCGCCCGCCCGTTCTCGGTCACGAAAATATCGAGGAAGGCGTTGGCCACTCCGTACTGCAGCTTATAAAGCCGCCAGATTTCTTCCTCGCCCCGCGCCCGGTCAAGATCGGACAGATCAAGCACCAGGGCCATCTTCGAGCCCCCTTCATAGATGTCCTTGTTTTTGAGGTGCTGGGTGTGGGCCAGCACGTAGACCTCCCGGAAAAGGGTGTTGGAGGCGGTGATGAGGTCATCAGCACTTCTGGCCATCACCGTGCGCCACCCGCCACGGGCAATGTCCGAAAACCCCACATGGTAACCGTACCCAAAACGACTGAAGAAAAACGTCACCCTGAAAGGTACCGCCTCGGGCAGATCAGCGCTGAACTCACTCCCCAGTTCGCGCAGGTACAAAGGATCGAGCCGGAAGGCCAGAGCCTGCTTCTCGACCACGAAAAAATTGCTCTTAAGCGTATGAACGACCAGCAGCAGTGCGCAGCGGTAAACCGAGCGGCGGATGTCATCCAGCCAGCGATGACCGGTGTTGTACTCCTCCACCGACTTCCGGGCTCCGGCCAACGCATCACCCCAGCCTGACCTGTCCGCCACGGCAGGATCAAAGCGGAGCCGGAAGAGGCGGATAAAGAGCTGCCCCATCTCGGGGTGGTCGTAGAATGCATGCTGCACATCGTCCAAACCGAATCGCTCCGGCAGACCGTGGGCCAGGCTGGTATGGCAGAAAGCGATCATGGCATCCATCAGCGCTGCGTCTTCACCGGACATCAGCCTATCGGCAACGAAATCGCCATAGGCCGGTGATGATGTCGCAAGGATCTGGGTGGTGCAGAGTTCACGCCGCAGCCTGTCGGCCAGCTCACTTTCTGGTGAAATATCATCACCATTACGGCTGATGACGAAGAACACCCCCAGAAAATAGGGATGAATGCCATTGGAGATCGTATGGCAATAGGCGCGCCGAATCCCGGCATCAAGACGGTTAAACACCTCGAGCTGCTGCAGCAGAAATCCGTCGTGGGGCGGGTTACCGACGGCAAAGAGCACGCGCGCCTCCATCCTGCCGTCACGCTCGACCTGCGACACATCGATGAAAAGCCCCCCGGAGGCGTTGCCCCGGTCAAACAGCCAGAGCAGGCAGGCGATCCGCGACGGGGGGGTCATGCAGATGGTAGCGGCATCGTTCAGCCAGAGGATTTTCAGCAGACGATCAAGCTTCTTCAGCTCAAAGCCTGGAAAATTCTTCTTCAGCTCTGTCCGCACCTTTGCTGCCAAAGCAGCCGGTATATCAACCGGCGCAGACAGGTTTATGTCGGCATTTGATCGGCGATCAAACTCGAATCGCTGAACCTCCAGCTCTTCCTCCATGCCGGGCATTGGTTGATTGGAGTGGGAAAACATGGCGTAGGATATCTGCCGTTCGCCAAATCTGCGCAAGGTTTCGTAGAGTGACCCGGGACGGTTCGGGCACACCAGCACGAGCCGTGTGCCCCGATCAACAAGCACCATGCTCCGGTTGTCCTTAAGATGATCCATATTACGCGCCAGGGTGATCAAGGCATCCGGCTCGTCGGCCATGGCCCGGAAAAAGAACGGGCTCATATGCCGCTCCAGCCACGCGGCAGAAGCGGTAGAAGCATTATTCCGTAATGCCTGCGAGCGGCGAACCATTGACACAAGCGATATGTTCACGGGAATCTCCTTGACCGGCGTTTAACAGCGTGGCACAGGATCTACTATACCGCACGACATAATTACAGCAATCAAATTTACTCTGAATAAATAACTTGCACACCATACTTGACCGTCCGGAACCAGCTTGCTATAGTTACACGCTGTTTTATTTCAGCGTAATCACTACCGACCCAGAGGGAAAATGCCGCTCCAGCAGGGATGCGTCCAGGTATATACCGGCAATGGCAAGGGTAAAACAACCGCCGCACTTGGCTTGGCGCTGCGTGCTGTGGGGCGCGGCCTGCCGGTCTGCTTCTTCCAGTTCATCAAGGGGGGCGGCCCCTACGGCGAGCATCTGGCCGCCGGAAAGCTGGCACCACTGCTCACCATCATCCAGACCGGTCGGCCCGGCTGGGTCAATACGAAAGACATTACCGAAGACCGGCGCATCGCTCAGGAGGCTTTTATCCGTGCAAAGGAGCTGCTGCTGTCAGGAAAATACGACCTGTTCATCTGCGATGAGATTAACGGCGCAGTCGGTTTCGGGCTTATTGATGTTGAACAGGTTCTGGAGCTGATCGAACTCAAACCGGCATCGGCAGAACTGGTTCTGACCGGCCGCAACGCCCATGAACGGATCATCGGGGCGGCTGACCTGGTCACCGAGATGCGGGAGATAAAACATTACTACAAGGCCGGTGTTCCGGCTCGTACGGGAATTGAAAGTTAGGAAACGAAAATAACCATCGTAAAGGAGGGTGAATAAGATGGCATCGAGAACATTGAGAGTACTGGTAGGAAAACCGGGGTTGGACGGACACGACAGGGGGGCAAAAATCATTGCCCGCGCCTTCCGCGACGCCGGTTTCGAAGTAATCTACACCGGGCTGCATCAGACGCCGGAGCAGATCGTCTCGGCCGCCATTCAGGAGGATGTGGACTGCGTCGGACTGTCAATCCTTTCGGGCGCTCACAACACGCTGCTGCCGCGGGTGACACAGCTTTTCAGGGAGAAGGGGGCCGATGACATCAAAGTCTTCGGCGGCGGTGTCATCCCCGAAGACGACATCCCGGGCCTCAAGGCGGCCGGAATCTGCGAGGTGTTCACCCCCGGCACTTCGACTGAAGCCATCGTAACATGGGTACGGGACAATGTAATCCCAAGAGCATAGGTATAAGAGGCAAGGGGCCGGGAAAAACCACCCGGCCTTTTGACTCTACATCAGTGAAGAACGCGTCCTTCTGAACGCAGCTACAAATTCGTTGGCCGGGTGTTCGATCACCTCGCCCGGTTGCCCCTCCTGAACAACCCTCCCTTTGTCCATCACCACCAGCCGGTCGACCACGCGAAAGGCCTCTATCCGGTCATGGGTGGCGATGACCGCCGCGGTGCCGGATTCATGCAATATCCTGACGAGGTCTTCGGCCAGCACGATGCGGCTCGGCAGGTCGAGGCTCGAAAATGGCTCATCCATCAGGATCAATTGCGGACGGACGGCAAAAGCCCGCGCCAGGCTGACCCGCTGGGCCTCGCCGCCGGAAAGCTTGTGGGCGGCTCGTCGCGCCAGATGCCCCACGCCGAACAGCTCCAGGCTTTGAACCGCCCGCGTTCGGGCGTCTCCCCGGCAGATTCCGCGGATACAGAGCCCCTCGGCCACATTGTCAAGCACCGTGGTGTCAAAGAGCAGCGGTTCCTGAAAAACCATGGCGATCCGCCGGCGGTATTCCATCCGTCTACCCGGTGTGAGCTGCTGCCCCTCAAATGTTATCGAACCGCTCGAATCCAGCAAAGAGGCCAGCCCGAGCAACAGGCTTGATTTGCCGGCACCGTTGGGGCCGATCACAGCAACCTTTTCTTCCCGGCCGACTGAAAACTCCGGGATGTCGACCACCTGTGCCCCGCCACGCCAGATTTTCAGCCTTTCAGCCTTAAGCAGCGTCATCGCGGCCTCTCCCGCTGCTGAATAAGCGTCAGCAGATAGTTAACTCCAAAGGCCAGTGCCAGCAGAATCAGTGAAAGGGCAATTGCCACCTCGAAGTTGCCTTTTCCGGTTTCCATGACGGTGGCAGTGGTCAGTACACGTGTCTGACCCTTGATGTTGCCGCCGACCATGATTGAGGCGCCGACCTCGGAAATGACACCGCCGAATCCCGCCATGACCGCCGCAAGAAGCGGCAGCCGGGCCTCACGCACCAGGATCCAGATCATCTGCAGCCTGGTTGCACCAAGCGCCAGCACCTGCAGTTTCAGGTTGGCAGGCAGGTTCTGGATCGAGGCGATGGTTATTCCGGTGACAATCGGAGTGGCGATGACCGACTGCGCCAGCACCATGGCAAACGGTGTATAGAGGATCTCCAGGAAACCGAGCGGGCCATTGCGCCAGAGAAAGATGGTCACAAACAGGCCGACAACCACCGGAGGCAGCCCCATGCCGGTATTGACCAGACTGATGAGCAGCCGGCGCCCCGGAAAATGAGCCAAAGCCAGAAAGGTTCCGGATGGTATGCCGACCAGCAGACTGATCAGGGTGGCACTGCAAGAGATTTTCAGCGAGAGAAGCGTCACCGCCATGATTTCGGCATCGCCTGACGCAACCAGGGTCAGCGCCTGCAGAATGCCGTCGATAATCAGTTCCATCAGAGCTCCAGGGCTACCGGATTTTTACCGGCATCGGGAAAAAACAGCGGTGCCAGATAAGTGGTCCGGATATTCGAGCCGGATCGGCAGCCGGACCGACGATGACGAAATCATCATGCATAGGCTTTGTGGATGCAGCACACCAACAACAGAACAAAGACGTACGATCAGCCGCTTCATAGGGTGGCCTCTCCGAATATGAATGCCCCTTCTCCAAGTGGAAAAGGGGCATGAACGTACGGGCAGAGTTGGCGATCCGCAATGCACATTCCCCTTTTCAAAGGAGGGCGGCACCGTTTCCGGCGACACCCGCAGGCCGGGCGCCGTGAGGATTTTTCCCTGGTAGGCGAAACGGCTCGGAGAGTGACTTTCTGAAGGCCGGATACTACTGAATCGAACCCTGTATTACAAGAGAAATCATGTGGCAGGGCGACGTTGAATTACGCCGCCTGTCATGCTATAGATAGTGTCTCGCTGGAACCATTCCCACAAACACAGGTTGAGTCCCATGTCACTTGCAGAAAATGTTCTTTCCGGCGATATCCGCGCCGCAGCCCGCCTGATGCGCGATATCGACGATACCCGGCCTTCGGCGGTTGAAGAGCTGAAGCGGCTGTACCCCCACACCGGAAACGCCTATATCATCGGCATCACCGGCCCCCCCGGCGCCGGCAAATCGACCCTGGTTGACCAGTTGACCGCTTCCTTCCGCAAAAAAGGAAAACGGGTCGGAGTAGTGGCGATTGATCCGACCAGCCCCTTTACCGGCGGTGCCATCCTCGGCGACCGCATCCGCATGAAC
>DCNF01000089.1:205-344 GCA_002322035.1 Geobacter sp. UBA1603 | reverse complement strand
TGGTAATGGATGCCATGGGGATTGAAGTGGTGATCATCGAGACGGTCGGCGTGGGGCAAGACGAGGTCGACATCGTTAAGACCGCCCATACCACCTGCGTTGTCATGGTACCCGGGCTGGGAGACGATATCCAGGCCAT
>DCNF01000089.1:0-139 GCA_002322035.1 Geobacter sp. UBA1603 | reverse complement strand
ACAGCCCGCGAACTGACCACCATGCTTGAAATGCGCAACGCCCCCGAAGGGGCCTGGCACCCGCAGGTGATGAAGACCGAAGCCCAGCGCGGCACCGGCATCGAGGAACTTGTCGGCGAGGTTCTGGCCCACCGTGATC
>DCNF01000088.1:13086-21274 GCA_002322035.1 Geobacter sp. UBA1603 | reverse complement strand
GTAAGTTCGCGCGCCTTGGCAAGCAGTTTCAGCCCGTCCTCCTCAAGCCCTTGAAACGAATAGGGAGAGGTACGGGGTTTGAAAGCCCCGCCACGGAGGATATGTGCCCCGGACCGTTTGACCGCCTCGGCCGATTCGATGATCTGGCGTTCGCTCTCTACCGAACAGGGGCCGGCCATAACAACAACCCGACTGCCGCCGATGCTCACGCCGTTGGCGATACTGATTACGCTTTTTTCTTTCTTGACCTCTTTGGAAGCCAGCTTGTAGGGCTGCAGAATCGGCACAACATTTTCGACACCGTGCAGCGACTCCAGACTCTGCAAGACCGCTTTGCCGCGCTCGTCTCCCACCGCACCGATTACATCCCTGGTTGCTCCATGAATCACATGGGGCTTGTATCCCAGATCACGAATCCGCTTCAGCACCTCATCCCTGTCTTTTTTTGCTGCTCCTGCCTTCATGACGATAATCATCTGCCATCTCCTTTTCCATACGCACAAGGGCCGGAAGGTTTCTCCCGGCCCTTGCCGCGTTGCGGCAAAAAAAAGCCGGGGGACGGTCCGTCCACCCGGCGTATGTGTGTAGTTTATATGCTCCTGTTGCTTACACGCACCCCCGGGCAGACGGCCTGAAATAAAAGCCGAACCAGAAGAAAAAATAATATGCGGCATAAGCGCTTACAGGATTCATGGAATGAAATAAATCATAGCACCGACTGGAAAGTCAAGTGCTAATCGGGGTTACGCTGTCAATTCGTCGGCCACGCGCACGAGATTGGGCAGATCGGGCTTGGTTAGAATCCGGTTGGCCCCCAGCCCGATCCATTTACGCTTGTTGTCCTCGGAGGCAAGGGAAGAAAAAATTGCAACCGGCAGATCCTTAAGCACCTCCTCCTTGCGCACCAGAGATGTCAAATGTAGACCATCCATCTGCGGCATTTCCACATCGGTAATCAGCATACTGATACGAGACCTGAACGCTGCAGCATCGTGGCCGCAGTCATCGAGGGTTCGCGAAATGATCTGCCATGCCTCGGCACCGTTTTCCGCCTCAAGCACCGTATAGCCGGCAGCTTTGAGAGAATTTGCCAGGGTCGAGCGAATAAACAAAGAGTCGTCGGCAATCAGTATCACCCGCTCGGCACGGCTGGAGTTGTCGCCGGCCAGTGAAAGCTGGCCCTCATCCAGCGGCTTGAGTGCGCTTTCTGAACAGAGCTCTCCAACGATTTTTTCGAAATCAAGTACGAGGATAATGCGGTCATCCATCTTGACCAGCCCGGTAACCTGATCACTCTGGACCGAGTGTGAGGGCGGCTCGACATTCTTCCATGAAATCCGGTAAATACGAGATACCGAATGGACAAGCACACCGACCATCAGATTATTGAACTCAAGCACCACCACCCGGTCAGCATGCATTGCTCCGGTGTTTTTCCCGAGCACCTGGGCCAGGTTGATGATGGTGATGACCTTGTCGCGCAGCTTGATCATTCCCTCAACACCGGGCTTTGCGTTGACGACCCGCGATATCTGGGGCAGACGGATAATTTCGCGCACCTTGGCAACATTTACCCCGTAATAACAGGGGACCGTTTCACCCCGTGCGTCAACCTCGTCAATCCGGAACTCGACAATCTCAAGCTCGTTGGTATCGCTTTCCAGCAGAATATTGGTCTGTTTCATGATTTCCGCCCCCGACAGATTGTTTCTTGAATTATAGCACGAATAGGCACAAATGGAAGGTGAAAGGAGCAGCAGCGCCGAAGGCGCCTGACTTGACAGCACCCCACCCCTGTGCTAGGTTCCGGCCACACTTCCCTATGGATGGTACCCCATGTTTTACCCAGATTTTCCTGCATTCTGCCAGTTGCTCAACTCCGGAAACCTGATACCGGTCTACCGTGAGATCATGGCCGACATGGACACCCCTGTCACCGCCTTCAAAAAAATCGACGACGGGCACTTCTCGTTTCTGCTGGAAAGCATCGAGGGTGGGGAAAAATGGGCGCGCTACTCATTTCTTGGCTCAAACCCATCGATCATCATTCGTTCCCGGGGGGAAACCGTCGAAATTATCGAAAACGGGACGTTGAGCAGACAGCGGACGCCAGACCCGCTTGGTGCAATCCGCGCCCTTCTGGCCCGCTTCACACCGGTTGAGGTTGAGGGGCTGCCGCGTTTTTTCGGAGGTGCTGTCGGTTATTTCGGCTATGACATGGTCCGGCACTTCGAGCACTTGCCGACCGGCAAGCCGGCGGTGCTCGATGCATGGGATTCCTATTTTCTGGTGACCGATACCATCATCATTTTCGACACCATGCGCCAAAAAATCAAGGTGGTCTCCAACGCACACCTGGACGGGAGTCAGACGCCCGAAGCTGCATACGCTGAAGCCACCGGAAAAATAAACGCCATCATCGCCCGGCTGCGGACATCTCTGGCGTTCCAGCCGGTTCCCGGCACTCGCGCGGCAATCAATTTCCGTTCCAACATCAGCCGGGAAACCTTTGAAACCGCCGTTGAGCGGGCCAAAGAATACGTCCGCGCCGGCGACGTAATCCAGGTTGTGCTCTCGCAACGCTTCAGCGGAGAACTGACGGCTGACCCGCTGGACATCTACCGGGTTCTCCGGACGCTGAACCCCTCACCCTACATGTTCTTTCTGAGGCTTGACGACACCGTCATTGCTGGTGCGTCTCCGGAGGTGATGGTACGCAAGGAGGCCAGTAACGTCGAATTGAGGCCGATTGCCGGCACCCGGCCGCGCGGCGCAACTCCCGAAGACGACCTTCGCCTGGCAGATGAACTGCTGGCCGATCCGAAGGAGCGGGCCGAACACGTCATGCTGGTTGACCTGGGACGCAACGACCTCGGACGGGTCTGCAAGACCGGCAGTGTGAAGGTGTCGGAACTGATGGTGATCGAGCGCTACTCCCACGTCATGCACATTGTTTCCAACGTGCAGGGTCAGCTTGAAAACAGGTATGATGCCTTTGATCTGGTCAGGGCGACCTTCCCGGCCGGCACTCTCTCCGGGGCACCAAAGGTGCGCGCCATGCAGATCATCGACGAACTTGAGCCGGTCCGACGCGAGATTTACGGCGGTTCCGTCGGCTATTTCTCCTTTTCCGGCAACATGGACCTGGCAATTGCCATCCGGACACTGGTGATCAAGGACGGCACTGTCTATCTGCAGGCTGGAGCCGGCATCGTGGCCGATTCGGACCCGGCGGCCGAATGGCAGGAAACCGTCAACAAAGGCATGGCTGTCATGAAAGCGATCGAACTGGCAGAGAAAGGGCTCGACTGACATGCTTTTAATGCTGGATAATTATGATTCCTTCACTTTCAATATCGTCCAGTACTTCGGGCAACTGGGCGAAGATGTTCAGGTGCATCGAAACGACCGGATCACACTGGATCAGATTGAAGCCCTTCGGCCGGCCCGTCTTGTGATCTCTCCCGGCCCCTGTTCACCGGAAGAAGCCGGCATCTCGGTGGCTGCTATCCGTCACTTTGCCGGGACAGTGCCGATCCTCGGAGTATGCCTCGGCCATCAGGCAATCGGCGCTGCATTTGGCGGCACTGTTCTGCGCAGTGCCTCGCTGATGCACGGCAAGACGTCACCGATCCACCACGACGGCACAGAGCTGTTTGCCGGACTCTCCAACCCCTTCCAGGCAACCCGTTACCATTCGCTGATAGTCGACCGGCCAACACTCCCGGACTGCCTGAAAGTAACCGCCTGGGTCGAAAACGGTGAAATCATGGGGATGCGCCACCGCGACCTGCCGGTCTGGGGGGTCCAGTTCCACCCCGAGTCAATCCTCACTGAAGGCGGCATGCAGCTGCTGCAGAACTTCCTCGACATAAGCCGATAGGCACCACCCATAGAGTTTGCGGCCGATTCATCGCGGATCAATCAAGACTTCAAAACGGCATGAACATCCGTGAGTCTGCTGATTCTATGGACGTTGAACGGCGCCAGCGAACCGGCACAGAAGAGGGCCGTAAAGCGAGGGCAGGACGTTAGATAAGTCTAGCAGCAGCGATGCCGAGCCATGTGCAGACCAGACAGACACAGACGCTGATAAGGACGTTGGCAAGCGCCATCGGCAAGCGGCCCGCTTCAATAAGTTTGAAGGTTTCGTAGCTGAAGGTCGAAAAAGTGGTCAGTCCGCCGAGAAATCCGGTTGCCAATCCGATGCGCAGATTGGCCGGGATGATGGTGTTACGCAGCCCCAGTTCCATGATCAGGCCGATGATAAAGGCTCCGGCAACATTGACCGACAGGGTCCCCCAGGGGAAGCCCCAGCCCAGTTTTTCGTGGGCCCAGCCGGACAGCAGGTAGCGCGTAACACACCCCAATGCGCCGAAAATTGCGATGAATATGACCGTCTGCATGGCGACAGGTGTACCGCGTACAACTATAAAAAACAACCCCAAAAAGCGTCAACCATCGGAAAATACTCTGGCATTTACCAGGGTAGGCGGATATGATTCCGGTATGTTACTGAATCGGGCCCGCAGAAGGAGATGCACATGTCGATCTGGCTTCTGTACGGCGCAACAGGCGCCTTTGCCGGGATTCTGGCCGGCTTGCTCGGTGTCGGGGGCGGGCTGGTAATCGTGCCGATGCTGACGTTTATTTTCACTGCCCAGGGCCTTACCGGCACGCATATTCTTCATCTGGCTCTGGGTACGTCCCTGGCCAGCATCATCTTCACATCGCTCTCCAGCGTCAGGGCACACAACGGCAGGGGTGCAGTCAACTGGCAGGCGGTGCGGCGGATCACGCCGGGAATCATGGTCGGCACCTTTGCCGGATCATGGGTGGCAGCCCAGCTTACAACCGATTTCCTGAAGGTATTCTTTGTGGTCTTCCAGTACTACGTTGCCGCACAGATGCTACTGGACATCAAACCCAAACCGCATCGCCAACTGCCGGGAAAAACTGCTCTGTTCGGGGTGGGATGGGTTATCGGCGGGGTGTCAAGCCTGGTCGGCATCGGCGGCGGCACCATGTCAGTGCCGTTCATGATCTGGTGCAACGCCCCGGCCCACACGGCGATCGGCACGTCGGCCGCAATCGGCTTCCCGATCGCCCTGGCCGGAGCCCTGGGATATATCTACAATGGGTATGCGGTGCCGCTGCCGCAGCACTCGCTCGGATTCGTCTACCTCCCGGCCCTGGCAGGAATTGTAGGCGCCAGTATGCTGACAGCTCCGCTCGGGGCCCGAATCGCCCACAGCCTGCCGATCAGCAAGCTTAAAAAAGCGTTTGCCGTGCTGCTGCTGGTAATGGGCACGAAGATGCTGGTGAGCCTGTTCTGAACGGTTGCCGGCAATGCCGCCGCTGGGGCAGAGATTCCGGCACTGGCAAAACCTGGCTGATTCTCCACAAGCAGGGCTCGCGTAACGGCTTGCAGCCTCATCGGCTGAACTCTTTGAAATCTCTGCGTGAGCCCGTCCCTCTTCTTTTCAGTTTCCGTTTACAAAGATTATACAAAATCGGCATCAATACGATTGACGACTCGATGAATTGCCATTACTATTTTACTTTCACCGTGTTCAACACGGAATTGACAACGTGATAACCACCGGTACCATGCCATGCAAAAAATCCCGTTAATGCTCGCCAAGGCAGGAATGATCCTCGCCCGTGAGGTGTACCGCAGCGACAATTCTTCGGGAGCGCCGATCTGTGGGAAAGATACGGTGCTTTCCGATGCACTGATTGCCCGTCTGGAGAACATGGATGTTCAAACGGTCTACGTTGAAGGCAACCTTTGTGGCGATGAGGGGGGCAGATCCCTCGAAGACATGCTGGCAGAACTTGACCGGCGTTTCAGCAAGGTCCGCTCGAATCCGCTCTCCGAAATTCTGCATGACATATACAGCGACTACCTGAAGCGTTCAATGGGAGACGGTGGTGGACGATAAACGCGGTGAACTGAAAAAACTGATCATGGATACCAAGACACTGCCGACGCTTCCCGGCGTGATCGTAAAGCTGAACTCACTGGCCGATAACGACAGAGCGTCGGTACAGGAAATGGCCAAGATTGTGTCTTCGGATCAGGTGCTGTCAGCCCGGATTCTGCGTCTGGCCAACTCCCCCTCCTACGGATTCTACCGGGTTTCAACTATCTCCAATGCCATGATTCTGCTTGGAGTTAACGTAGTCAAATCACTGGCTCTCTCATCCTCGATTTTCGAGATTATGGAGAAAAACAGCGTCGGCCTCTGGGAACACTCACTCGGCGTGGGGGTTGCAGCCAATCTTCTGGCAAAGAAACTGAATCTGCCGGAATGCGAGGAGATTTCAACAGCAGCACTTCTGCACGACCTCGGCAAGGTGATCATAAGCCTGAAATGCGAAGAGGCTGAAAAACGCATTGGTGCGCTGATCCGCGAGCAGGAGCTGTATACCAGCGAAGCGGAGCGCGAGGTTCTCGACACGGACCACTCGGAAATCGGCGGCTGGCTCGCCAAGAGTTGGTTTCTGCCCGACAAGCTTTCTGAACCCATCGCCTGCCACCACAACGTTGAGCTTTCTGAAAACCACCGTATTAAAACCTCTGTTGTCCATGTGGCTGATGTTCTTATTAAGGCGAGCGGATTCGGCGACAGTGGCGATCCCTACGTCCCCCAAATTCAACAGGCTGCCTGGGACACGCTCGGGCTCAGCAGGGAACTGCTGACCGAAATCGTGGACGATCTCGAGGACAAGCTGGTGGAGGTCAAGAACTTCAGCCTGGAACTGCTTGGCGATTCGTGACCCACTCGGCCAGGATAGCACTGGTTATTTCCGATCTGGAACGTGCGATTCCACTTCAGTTGCGGCTGCAGAGCAAAGGATACCAGACGGCCACATTCTCCTGCATTACCAGCTCGCTGGGCCTTTTTTACGCCGACCCGCCCGACCTTCTGGTAATCGACCTCACATCAGGGGCGGATATCTGCACGTCGATCGTATCAAGCCTGCGCAGTGACAGCTTCTTCAGCGCTATCCCGATCCTCGGCCTGATCGCACCGACCGAATCAGACACCCTTGACTGGGATTTCATCCCCATCGATGATTTTATCCGCCTGCCGGTTGACTACCACGAGCTGTTTTTACGAATCTCACTCTGCCTCTCCCGCATCAAGCGGATCTTCGACAACAATCCGCTGACCCGCCTGCCGGGCAATACTTCAATCCAGCGCGCCATCGAAGAGGGGATGGGACGGGCCGATGCGGTCTGCTATGCCGATATCAGCCATTTTAAGCCCTACAACGACGCCTACGGCTTTTCCCACGGCGACGAAGTCATCCGTATGCTCGCCAGGATCATGTTCAATGCCGTTCGTGATTCGGGGGGCGGATTCTGCGGGCATATTGGAGGGGACGACTTCGTGTTCATTCTGCCGACCGAACGGTCAGAACCGGTCTGTCGGACCATTATTTCCTATTTTGACCAGATCGTCCTCGACCTGTTCGATGAAGAAACCAGAAAAAACGGTTACTATGTGGCTAAAAACCGCAAAGGGGATGTCGAGAACATCCCGCTGCTTTCTGTTTCAATCGCCATTGTTCCGCTTGACTCCCCGACAATCCAGCATGTGGCCAAAGTGGCTGAAGTGGCTGCAGAGCTCAAAAAACTGGCCAAGGATTCCGGAAAAAGCTGCTATGTCAGAGATCAGCGCCGGCAGTAACATCGCCCCCCTGTAGCCAGCCCCTGCGCTGCATTCCGCTTTTCACCTCAACTCATTATCAAAAAAAGGCGCCCCCGAAACCGAGGGCGCCCTGTATGCATGGTGTGGCTGCATTCAGACTACATCTTGTGACACTTGATGCAGTCATCAACCGCAAAGGCATCCTTGCCCTTGGCATGGCAGACCCCGCAGGATTTGCCTTTTTCCATGTCAGCCATGGTGGCCTTGGTGGCTCCGGCACGGTACGGGAAAACCTTGGTATGGCAATCGGGGCACTTGTAGGCCTGCAGATGAAAATCGTGGCTGAAAACCGCTTCTCCGGCCGGTTTTGGAATTTTGTAAGAAATACTGCCCGGTTTGAGCCCTTTGTGGCACTTGTCGCAATCGCCGGTTGAGGCGAACGCGTCCTTGCCGTTGTGGCATGCTCCGCAGGACTTGCCCTTGACCATGTCGTCCATGGTGGCTTTGCCGACAACAGCCTTGTAGGG
>DCNF01000088.1:10951-12988 GCA_002322035.1 Geobacter sp. UBA1603 | reverse complement strand
GGTGACTCCCTTGAGGTTGAAGGTGATTGTGCCCGGCTTCATGCCTTTGTGGCACTTGTCACAGTTACCGGCCACGCTGAACACCTTGGCGCCGTTATGGCAGGCGCCGCAGGTACGCCCCTTCTCCATTTCAGACATAGTTACATTCTTTTCCCTGCCGGTAATGACCTTGCCATTATGGCAACTCTTGCATGCCCCGCCGGTCTTGGCCACATGGGTCGTGTGACTGAAGGTGGCCGTGCCGAGACCCTTGATCTGGTACACGACATCGCGGGGCTTGCCTTTGTGGCACTTGACACAGTCTTTCTCGGTAGCGACACTGAACGCTTTGATGCCGGTATGGCAGGCGCCGCAGGATTTCGTCTTTTCCATGTCGGCCATCGTATAGCGTTTACGGTTTTTCAGACTGAAAATGGCGTCATGGCACATTCTGCAGTTATTATTATACTTGGCCAGATGGATGGCATGGCTGAAGACGACAGGTTCGGCGCTCTTGAACTTGTAGGTGATGTCTTTGGTTTCGACGGCACCGGCACCGACTGCCGACAGCAGCAGAAGCACAAGCGCAAACAGGGAACATGATTTCACCATGATTGTTGATCCTCCGGACGAAAAGTAAATGGCATTTTCAAGCGCGTAACTATACAACCTGGCGTTTCTATCGTCAATTGTAAAGTGCAGCGGCGGACAAGGCCACTGCCGGCCGGTTTTGCGGTTGATACGCTTCCCGCAGATGTGCTATACACAGTCACCTATCTCTCCCAGCCCAGGTGATTTACATGATGCTCACGCTTGACCGCCTGATCGATCAGGCTCTCCAGGAAGACATCCATACCGGTGATATAACAACCCGGGCCGTCGTGCCAGAGCGCCGACCGGCTTCGGCCAGGCTGATTGCCAAGGATGAGTTGGTAACTTCAGGCCTGCCGGTCGCCGCCATGGTTTTCAGACGCCTTGATCCGGCAATCGCCTGGAGCGGATCCGCCGATGAGGGGGAGCGAGTGCCGGCCGGAACGATCCTGGCAACCGTCAGCGGCGATGCGTCCGACCTGCTGATGGGCGAGCGGGTTGCGCTCAACCTGCTGCAACGCATGTGCGGCATTGCCACACTGACATCACGCTATGTGGCTGCCGTGGCCGGCACCGGCGTGCGCATCGTCGACACTCGCAAGACAACCCCCGGACTGCGCGAGCTTGAAAAATCCGCTGTACGAGCCGGTGGAGGCATCAATCACCGGACCGGACTCTATGACGGCGTACTGATCAAGGAAAACCATATCGCCGCTGCCGGAGGCATCGCCGAGGCGATCCGCCGGGCCCGCTCCTACATCCCCCACACCCTGAAGATAGAGATTGAAACTGAAAACCTGGAGCAGGTGCGACAGGCGCTTGAGGCCGGAGCCGAAATAATCATGCTCGACAACATGGGGCTTGACGATATGCGCCAGGCCGTTGCGCTGATCGGAGGGCGGGCGCTGGTGGAGGCTTCCGGGGGCGTCAATCTGGAAACCGTTCGCGACATTGCCGAAACCGGGGTGGATATCATCTCGGTCGGCGCCCTGACCCATTCACCCAAGGCCATGGACATCTCCATGCTGCTGGATTAGCGCCAGAATGCACCGCCAGGCCGGAGAAATTCTCGCCCTGTTCCGCTCCGGCGACAGCTTTCTGTCGGGCGCAGCAATCAGCCGCCGCCTCGGAATCTCGCGGACTGCAGTCTGGAAGCACATTTCCATGCTCCGCAAATCCGGATTTGTGATCGATGCGGTGCCTTCCCGGGGATACCGGCTGCTGACAACTCCAGACCGGATTGATTCCGCAGGCCTTGCGCCCCATCTGGTGACCGCCCGGATCGCCCGCAGGCTCCTCTGGCTTGAAGAGACCGGCTCAACCAATGCCGACGCATTCCGACTGGCCGAAGACGGTGCCAGCGAGGGGACGGTGGTTGTCGCCGACAGCCAGAGCGGAGGGCGCGGCCGGCGCGGCCGGACCTGGAGCTCCCCGGCCGGGGTCAATTTCTATGGATCGATCGTGCTT
>DCNF01000088.1:8900-10925 GCA_002322035.1 Geobacter sp. UBA1603 | reverse complement strand
ATCGTGCTTCGTCCGCCGGTTCTCCCCCATGAGGCCCCCCGCCTGACTTTCCTGTCAGCCGTAGCGGTTGCCCGGGCGATCAGGCTGGTCTGCGGGATCGAAGCGGCAATCAAGTGGCCGAATGACATCCTGGTAAACGGCCGCAAGGTGGCAGGACTGCTGAATGAAATGAGTGCAGAGACCGACCGGGTCACCTTCATAATCCTCGGAATCGGCGTGAATCTGAACATGAGAGAACCGCAGTTCCCGGACGACCTGCGTCATCCGGCAACATCTCTCAAGCTTGCCACAGGACGTGACATCGATCGATCGGCTTTTGCCGCAGCCCTTTTCAACGAATTGGAGCAGCTGTACGATCAGTTTCTCCGCGAAGGCTTTGGCCCGGTCAGAGAGGAATGGCAGCGCCTCTGCAACCTGGCCGGCCGGCGGATTGTCGTCAGCGATGGCGGGCTCGATCTTCTGCACGGGGAGTTCCTGGGAGTGGATCACGACGGTGCCTTGCTGGCCCGGCGCGACCGGGACGGCGGGATTGAGCGGATTTTCAGCGGCGACGTAAGGGTGGAATAGATATGCTCCTGGTTATCGACGTTGGCAACAGCAATATCGTGCTTGGCATTTTCGATGGTCCGCACCTCAAGCGTGACTGGAGAATTTCAACCGACAAATCACGGACCTCCGACGAATATGCCGTGCTCATGCACAGCCTGTTCACCCAGGCCGCCTTAAGTTTTGGCTCGGTCAGTGCGGTGATCATCTCATCGGTCGTGCCGCCACTGACCGGTGTCATGGAGGCGATCGCCCGCAACGTGTTCGGACTGACGGCCTCCGTCGTCGGGCCGGGCATCAAAACCGGCATGCCGATCCTCTACGACAATCCGCGCGAAGTCGGTGCCGACCGGATTGTCAATGCGGTGGCCGGCTACGAAAAACATCGCTGTGCATTGATTATTATCGATTTCGGCACCGCCACCACATTCGACTATGTCAACGGCCGGGGTGAATACTGCGGCGGCGCAATTGCCCCCGGGCTGGCAATATCGCTGGAGGCTCTCTTCCAGCGCGCCAGCAAACTGCCGCGTGTCGACATCGCCAAACCGCCCCATGTCATCGCAAAAAACACGGTCAATTCAATGCAGGCCGGCATTTTTTACGGCTATGTGGGGCTTGTGGATGGCATTGTCGGACAGATCCGTTCAGAATGCCGTGAAACCTGCCGGACAATCGCCACCGGGGGGCTGGCGCCGCTGATCGCGCCCGAGTCAAAAACCATTGAAGAGGTTGATGAATTCCTGACGCTTGATGGATTAAGAATCGTGTACGAACGGAATGCGTAGGGCTGTTCTTGTGTTCATATCATTCAACTCAAGGAGGAGAAGAGATGGGACAGTATGACACCAGCAAGATCCGCAACCTGGGAATCATCGCACATGGCGGGGCGGGCAAGACCTCCCTGGCCGAGGCGATCCTGTTCGACGCCGGCATGATTGACCGCCTCGGGCGGGTTGACGACGGCACCTCAACCATGGACTTCGAGCCTGAAGAGATCAAGCGCAAGATTTCAATCACCTCGGCCCTTGACCATTGCGAGTGGAACGGGCACTCGATCCACATCGTCGACACCCCCGGCTACGGTAACTTCATTGCCGACACCCGCGCCTGCATGCGAGCCCTGGATTGTGCCGTCGTTATCCTCTCGGCCATTTCCGGCGTCAAAGCCCAGACCGAAGAGATCTGGAACTGGGCCAACGAGTTCGAAATCCCCCGCATCGCCTTTGTCAACAAACTCGACCGTGAGCGGGCAAACTTCCTTCGTGCCATCGACGACATGGAAAAGGCGCTCGGAGCCCGAGGAGTCGCCATCCAGATGCCGATGGGACTGGAGGCTGATTTCAAAGGGGTGATCGACCTGATCACCATGAAGGCATATACCTATGCCGCCGACAATTCAGGAAAATTCACCGAAGGCCCGATCCCGGCCGAGTATGCCGAAGAAGCCGCCCGCCTGCGCGACCACATGGTCGAGAC
>DCNF01000088.1:952-8830 GCA_002322035.1 Geobacter sp. UBA1603 | reverse complement strand
TGACCGAGAAATATCTGGAAAGCGGTGAATTGACCGTGGAAGAGATCGTCGACGGCCTGCGGGTCGGCACCATGCGCAATACCTTCACCGCTGTGCTTTGCGGGGCCGCCACCGCCAATATCGGAATTCCCCATCTGCTGGACGCAATCTGCGCCTATCTGCCGTCGCCACTCGACCGTACCAAGGCGGTCGGAACCCATCCCAAAACCGGTGATCTTATCGAGCGGGCTCCCGATGAGAAAGAGCCGTTTTCCGCCCTGGTGTTCAAAACCACCTCCGACCCCTATACCGGCAAAATCACTATTTTCCGCGTCTACTCCGGCGTGCTCAACTCCGATTCTACCATCTTCAACTCCACCAAGGGGATCGAGGAACGCATCGGCCAGATCTACGAACTGGAAGGCAAGAAACAGCATCCGGTCAAGCAGGCGGTGGCCGGCGATATCGTCGCCGTTGCCAAACTGAAAGAGACCGTTACCGGAGACACACTCTGTGATGCAGCCAAGCCGGTCGTCTATGAACCGGCCAAGCAGCTGCTGCCGGTGATTTCCTACGCCATCGAGCCCAAAACAAAGGCTGACGAAGACAAGATTCACAACGCTCTGCACCGGATGATCGAGGAGGAGCCGACCCTCGAATCGCACCGTGACACCCAGACCAAGGAGTTTATCATCTCCGGCATGGGACAGGTCCATCTGGAGGTGATCGTTGAGAAGATGAAGCGCAAGTTCGGGGTGGAAGTGGTTCTCAAAACCCCGAAGGTACCCTATCTGGAGACCATCCGCGGCTCAGCCAAGGTTCAGGGCAAATACAAGAAACAGTCCGGCGGGCGGGGCCAGTACGGTGACTGCTGGATCGAAATGTCCCCCACCGGCCGTGGCGAAGGATATCTGTTCGATGACAAGATCGTCGGCGGCGTTATCCCGCGCCAGTATATCCCGGCAGTGGATAAAGGCATCCAGGAAGCATCGGTTGAGGGGTTCCTGGCCGGGTACCCGGTGGTTGATTTCAGAGTTGCGCTCTATGACGGGTCGTTCCACACGGTTGATTCGTCGGAGATGGCCTTCAAGGTTGCCGGCTCCATGGCCTTCAAGAAGGCCATGGAGGTCTGCAAACCGGTTCTGCTTGAGCCGATCGTCAACCTGAAGGTAACCGTGCCTGACGAAAACATGGGCGATGTGATCGGAGACCTGAACTCACGCCGCGGAAAAGTGGTTGGCGTCGAGCCCAAAGCCAATTCCCAGATCATCCGGGCTGTGGTGCCCATGTCGGAGGTGCTGGCCTACTCCAATGACCTCAAGTCGATGACGAGTGACCGCGGCCTGTTCTCGACCGAGTTCTCGCACTACGAGGAGGTGCCGACCCACCTGGCCCAGAAGATCATTGCCGAGGCCCAGGCCGGGCGGAAAGACGCCCATAACAATCATTAAGCCGTTGGAATGGAGGGTGGTATGGATTTCAAGTTCAATAAAGGTGGAGACGACGCTCCGCAGACTGACGATGCCGGTACTGCCGGAGGAAAGAAGAATCAGAACGCATTGCTGGCTCTGCTGCTGATTCTGGTCGGGGGCTTCAGCTACCTCTATTTTTTTACCGATCTGATCAGGCCGAAGGAAGCCCCGAAACCGGTTGAAGCTCCGGTGGCAGAAGTTGTCAAAAAACCGCTCCCCCCCCGGGATGGCACGGCGGTCACGCCAACGGAGACGCCAAAGGCAGCTGCCCCGGCAGCGGTTAAGACCGAACAGCCAAAACCGGCAGAACCGGCAAAAACTGCCGCTCCGGCTGAAAAGAAAGCTGCGGTGGTCGATAAAAAACCGGTAGCGGTCGAAAAAAAGGCTGATCAGAAGCCGGCAGCCCCGGAGAAAGAGAAGAAGGCAGAAGCAAAACCGGCGGTTCCTGCGGCCAAACCGACCGAGAAGAAACCGGTGGCCGATCTGGCGGCAAAAAAACCGGTGAGCCCGGCCGGAGGAACAGCTGACGCAGCAAAACCGGCCAAAAAACCTGCCCAGGAAAAAGCAGACACTGCTGGACCCTGGATGGTGCTTGTCGGTAGTTATCTGCTTGAGGATGCCATGGCGGCTGATCTGGCTAAAGTCAGAAAGAGCGGACTTTCCCCGGCCGTGGTTCCCGGCGGCCGCAAGAAGACCGCCATGAACCGGCTGTTCCTGGCAGAATTCAAGGATCGTCCGGCTGCCCAGGCGGAACTGGACAAACTCAAGCGATATACTTCGGATGCCTTTATTCTCGACCAGGGGGGGCGCTTCGGAGTCTATGCAGGCTCCTACCTGCTCGATTCCCGCGCCGCTTCCGAGAAAGAGCGCCTGGCCGGTGCCGGATTCAGCCTGTCAATCAAGCGCTCGGATGTCTCGATCGCATCAAAAGGCCTGAGCGCTGGCACGTTCAGCACGCGGAAACAGGCTGATGAAGCGCTCAAAAAGCTGAAAGACGCCGGCCTGAAGGCGACAATTACCCGGCCCTAAACGGGCAGACCATGTCAGAAACCGTCAAGCTCAGAATATCGCCGGCAGTTGCTCCGTTTGTCCGTCCCGGAGTTGCTGCCGGCGAGCGCATGCACGGGCTCAAAGCTGCAGAGGGCCTGGACCCCGTTGATCGGGTCGTGCTCCTGTTCTGCCTCACCCGCGATCAGGACCCGCAGGTCCGTAATGCGGCAATTCCCGCGTTCAACGCCGTGGCCGACGAGGATCTGTTCGCCTATTGTGCCCACCCGGACCCCCATCCGGCCATACTCGACTGCTTTGTTCGCTCCCACGCCAGCCACCCCGGGGTGGCCCAGGTGTTGCTTGACTGCGAGCGGCTCTCGAGTGCGGCCCGGACTTTCCTTGAAGGGCAGCACCCACCCCAGGGCGAGATCGGGAGTGACTCCCTAACAGCCGACCACGATCAGAGCACGGACAGCCACTGCCCGGATGAAGCAGAGGAAGATGCCGACGAGCCGGAGCCGGAAAGCGAAGAGTACCTCAGCAAGTTCCGCATGGCGCAGGTTATGGGAATCGGCGAAAAGATCAAGATGGCGTTGACCGGCGACAAGGAATGGCGTTCAATACTGATCAAGGATGCCAATAAGCTGGTTTCGGGGAGCGTAGTCAAAAACCCCCGGATTACCGATGGCGAAATTCTGACAATTCTCAAGGTCGGCGTTCAGAACGACGAAATCATCAGAACAATCTGCGCCAACAAGGAATGGGTCAAAAATTACCGCATCCGCAAGGCTCTGGTCGACTGCCCGAAGACGCCGGTTGCCAACTCACTGCGCTTTCTGGCATCGCTCGATATCAAGGATATTGCCGGCTATGCCAAAAGCAAAAACATCTCTTCGGTGCTCTCTACCCAGGCCAAACGGATTCTTCTGGCCAAAAAACGATAATACGGAGTCGGAATGGCGCTTATCAACCACGCCAAACGTGAAATCAACGCCAAGATAGTCTACTTCGGCAGCCCGGGGGCCGGCAAACGCACCTCCCTGAACTATCTGCACAGCCGGATCAAGCCTTCCCTGCGCAGCGAGGTCAAAACCGTGGCTGCCAGCGGAGATCAGATGATCTTCTTTGACTTCAGCCCCTTCGAGCAGTTGATTATGGGGGGCTACCGGGTCCGCTTTCACATCTACAGCCTGCCGGGAGCGGTGAGTAACGCTGCGGCCTGGCGCATGACCCTGAAAGGTGCCGACGGGATTATCGTCGTTATCGATGGCGCTCCGGGGCGCGGGGCCGATCTGACTGAAAGCCTGGATCGTCTGCGCGACTATCTTGCCGCCTACGGCGGCGGCCTGGATAATGTGCCGCTGATTGTACAGATCAACAAGCATGACCTGACGGATGGCTCTGCAGCACCCAGCAGCGAATGCTACCCGCGGGGAGGATTGACGATCTGCCGTTCATCGGCCCTGAAGGGGGATGGCGTCCTCGAGGCATTCTCTGCGCTCTCGCACCAGGTGATCGAACGGGTTGGCCACGATCTTCACGGAGCAGAGCCGCAGCCCGGTGAACAGCCTGAAACCCGGGAGCCGGAACATATTGCGCCGGAGGCGGGGATAGACGAACCGCAGGACGAGACGCTCTGCCGGCCCGCTGGCGACAATGCCCGGTTGACGGTGGCATTGTCAGGTGACATCACGGCGGACGGTTCTACCCTGTTATCGGTCCCACTTGAAATCAGCCTGGGTGGAGAACGGCGCACCGTGGTGGTGTCGCTCACCCTGAAGGATTAGAACGTTTTACGGGCGTTTCTGTCGAATATGCCCAGGCTGCTGGGCAGCGCAGACACGCGGAGTACAGCCTGGAAGCGATGCCGGGCGCCCCGGGCCCATTCCCGCTTGTATACGCAACCACAACATGCTATATAGCCCACATCCACCAGTTATCAGGAGGTTTATTCGATGGCGGTCATCACGATTTCGCGGGAAATGGGCACCGGTGCCTACCACATTGCCGAAGAGGTTGCCAAGCGCCTGAAATACACGCTTGTCGACGGATCCCGGATCAGTGCCAATTCCTCAAAGTACGGCCTGCAGGCCGATATGCTCAAGATGGTCGACGAAAAACCGCCATCCTACATCACCGCCGAAGACCGCAAGCGGGCCGCAGCGCTGAATACCGTCGAACTGATTCTGCTCGATTTCGCCCGCAAGGGGAATGTGATTCTCTACGGCCGGGGCGGTCAGGATCTGCTGAAGGGTTGCGGAAACGTACTGAAGCTTCGTTTCATTGCTGATTTTGAGGAACGGGTCGAGCGTTTTGCCGAGCGCGAATGGATCGATCCTGATATGGCCCACTCGCTGATCCGCCGCAGCGACCACCAGCGCGGGGGGTTCATTCACTTTTATTTCGACCGTGACTGGAATGACCCGCTTGGTTATGACATTGTCTTCAACACATCACGGATGTCGGAAGAAGCTATTGTCGAGGCGATTGTGGCAGCTGCCAGAGATACGGCACTGAAGGATGCTGACAAGACTGCGGTTGAAATTATTGACAACACGATTCTTATGAAAAAAATCGAGACAGCACTGCTCAATTCGACAGAGCTCGACTACAGGCCGTTCAAGATTGTCGCAGAAAAGGGCCGGGTGCTGTTAAGCGGCTATATCGCCTCGGAAGAAGAGAAGAAAGCTGCGCTGAAGATTGTCGAAGGGATCAAGGGCGTCAAGTCGGTCGAGGCCGACATTCAGGTGGTTAATTACAAAGCCTACAAGGATAAATCGTAAATGATCCGGCCATAATAAAGCTGGGCGGAACGGGCGTGATGGGGCCCAGCTGGGCATTGTACTGAAGAAGGCCGTTCCTGAACACCAGGAGCGGCCTTCTTCATGTGAAAACAGCCGGTATGCTCCCGCTACTTGTAACCCTTCTTGTTCATGGTCGGGCCATAGCGCTTGTCAAGCCCCTGGATGTGGTTGACCAGCCAGTTTTTCAGGAATGTCATGACCTCCTGGCCAAGTGCCGTCCCGGCCCGGTACTTCTGCTGGATTTCAACAACCTGGGCCACCAGGGCCTCATGGGCGCGTTTCTGCTCATCAAACCCGGCATAGCCCGAATCCTGCATAAGCCGTTCTTCATGGGCAAAGTGAGTTTTTGTGTAGTCAATCAATTCATCCAGAATCGCCCCGATCGCTTCAGCGCTTCTCCCGGCACGCATTGCAGAATACAGGTTGTTAATAATATCGATCAGTCGCTGATGCTCGTTATCCATCTGGCTGACACCGACGCTGTAGCTCTTGCTCCAGATAATCAGTTTACCGGTGCCTGAAAGCTTGAATTGGCCAACAACACGCTGCAGTTCTTCCGCAAGCCTTGAGAGGTGCTGGGCAGCCGTAGCCGTGCTGCGGGCACCGTCAACCGTATTCTGGGCGACATTGGTAATCTGGTGGATATTGTTGCTGATCTCGCTGGTGGTGGCGGTCTGTTCTTCAGCCGCAGTAGCGATCTGCTGCACCTGCAGGTGCAGCGCGTTGATTTCATCCTGGATATTGCGAAGCGCCTCTCCGGAACGGGCCGCCTCCTCGGTTCCCTGCTCGACCTCTGCCACCCCTTCTTCCATGGCGGCAACGGCTGTTTTTGTCTCGCCCTGGATCGCCTTGATCATCAGGCCGATCTCCCGGGTCGCCTTAGTGGTCCGCTCGGCCAATGCGCGCACCTCATCGGCAACCACTGCGAACCCCCTCCCCTGCTCTCCGGCCCGAGCCGCTTCAATTGCGGCATTCAGCGCCAGCAGATTGGTCTGGTCGGCGATGTCTTCGATTGTGCCGACAATCGCACCGATTTCATCGGAACGCTTGCCGAGCGCCTCAACCGTTGATGCTGACGACTGGACCCGTTCAGCGATGCGGTGCATGACAGCGATGGACTTTTCGACAACCACGCCGCCCTGCTCGGCGGCATTGTTGGCCCGCTGGGCGCTTTCAGCCGCCAACTGGCAGTTCTGGGCGATATCGCCGGAGGTAGCCGACATTTCTTCGCTGGCAGTCGCCACGGTGATCGCCTGAACAGCAACCTCTTCGGCACCGCTCGCCATCTTTTCGGCATTGGACCGCATCTCACCGGATGAGTTCGATATCTGAGACGAAGAATCAGCCAGGGTTCCGATCATCTCACGCAGGCTGTTGATCATCTTTTCGAATGATTGGGCCAACTGGCCGACTTCGTCATGGGAATCCACATCAACCACCACCCCCAGATCTCCGGTGGCGACCTGCTCCGCATCAGCACCAAGCCTGCGGATCGGCAGACTGATTGCCCGCGACGTCAGGATACCGAATAGAATCCCGGCCAGTGCGCCGGCAATTACCAGGACAATCACCCAGAACCGGGCTGAAGAGGTTGCCTTGTGGGCCTTCTTAATGCCTTCGTCAGCTTCTTTCTGATTGGACACCTGAAGTTCGCCGAGAATCTGATTAGCCTGATCATAGAATTTTTTGCCTTCGCCACGGGTTATTGCCTGAGCCTCGTCAGGTCTTCCCTCGCGCACCAGCGCCAGTGCCTTCTGGGCGTTTGCCGTGTACGACTGCCAGGCAGCATCGAATGCCGATATCTGCTTTTTTTCGTCTTCCGTCAGCATGCGTTTCAGGAATGCATCTTTAACGCCCTTCATCTCCTCCTGCATCTTGGCCATGCGATCCTGGTATTTTTTAAAATCATCATCACTGTTTTTCAGATAAAACTGCAATTCCGAACGCCGATAGGTATCAACGGAATTACGCAGTTTCGCCAGGTCAATCACATGGGGCATGCCGCTCATGCCGATATCGTCGGTCACGCTGGCCACCCGGGCCAGTTTGGTCAACGACACCCCTCCAACCAGCACTGACATCAGCATAATCAAGGTAATCGTGCTGATGATCTTGCTGCCAACGCTCATATTTTTGAACATAAACAAACCTCCCTGAATACATGTAATTTTTATTATTCTACCTGAAAACACTCCCCCGTCAAGCGCTCGGACTCCACACAGAACAGCACGCTAAAATTATCGCCATACGGCCCGGATCTATTGAATTTAATCAACCAGTAATGCTATGGTACGATTTTCAAAATCCGGGCTCCGGTGACCCGATACCTCCGGGCCGATCCACATTCCACCTTTGAGGACGCAGACAACTCAATGAAACGTGAACTCGCCAAAGGATACGAACCCCACGACGTCGAAAAACGCTGGTACGCCGAATGGATCGACAAGGGCTATTTCCACGCCGCAGCCACCTCGGGCAAACCTGCGTATTCGATAGTGATCCCCCCACCCAACGTCACCGGCGCCCTCCACATGGGGCATGCCCTCAACAATACCCTCCAGGATATCCTCTGCCGCTGGAAGCGGATGCAGGGGCACAACGTGCTCTGGATGCCGGGCACCGACCATGCCGGC
>DCNF01000088.1:605-926 GCA_002322035.1 Geobacter sp. UBA1603 | reverse complement strand
CCATGCCGGCATCGCCACCCAGAACGTGGTGGAGCGCCAGCTGGCCGCCGAGGGGAAAGACCGCCACGACCTGGGGCGCGATGCGTTTATTGACAGGGTCTGGCAGTGGAAGGCCGAGTCGGGCGGCCAGATCATCGGCCAGCTGAAACGGCTGGGCGCCTCCTGCGACTGGGAGCGGGAACGTTTCACCATGGACGAGGGGCTCTCCAAGGCAGTCCGCACCGTCTTCGTCAAGCTGTTCGAGGACGGCCTGATCTACCGGGCCAACCGGCTGATCAACTGGTGTCCCCGCTGCCACACCGCCCTGTCGGACATCGAGGT
>DCNF01000088.1:353-542 GCA_002322035.1 Geobacter sp. UBA1603 | reverse complement strand
GGGCACCTCTGGCACATCCGCTACCCGGTGGCGGGCGAGCCGGGCACATACGTGGTGGTTGCCACCACCCGCCCCGAGACCATGTTGGGTGACACCGCCGTGGCGGTGCATCCTGAAGATGAGCGCTACCTCGATTTGCACGGAAAGAAGGTCGTGCTGCCGCTGATCAACCGGGAGATCCCGGTCGTG
>DCNF01000088.1:0-262 GCA_002322035.1 Geobacter sp. UBA1603 | reverse complement strand
CCCCGGCCCACGACTTCAACGACTTCGAGGTGGGCGCTCGCCACGGCCTGGACAAGATCAACGTCTTCGACGAGTCAGGCATCATCAACGCCGCCGGACGCCAGTACGAGGGGATGGACCGTTTCGAGGCCCGCAAGCGCATCGTCGCGGAGCTGGAGGAGCAGGGGCTGCTGGAGAAGATCGACGACCATGGCATGTCCGTGGGGGGCTGCTACCGCTGCAAGACCGTGGTGGAGCCGTACCTGTCCCTGCAGTGGTACGT
>DCNF01000050.1 GCA_002322035.1 Geobacter sp. UBA1603 | reverse complement strand
CCGCCGTCGGCAATGACCGGAATTCCATATTTGTGGGCAACCTTCGAGCATTCGTTGATGGCCGTGATCTGGGGTACCCCGACTCCGGCCACCACCCGGGTCGTGCAGATTGATCCCGGCCCGATCCCGACCTTGATGCCATCGACCCCGGCCTTGATCAATGCCTCGGCCGCCGCGGCGGTAGCAATATTCCCGGCAATAATTTCAACCCCCGGAAACGTCGATTTTGCCTGCACCACCGCATCGATCACCCCCTGGGAATGGCCGTGGGCGGTATCAATCACGATCACGTCGACTCCGGCCTTGATCAACGCCTCCATCCGGGCTTCCATTTCGGCCGTCGGGCCGACCGCAGCACCGACTCGCAACCGCCCCAGAGAGTCTTTACAGGCATTCGGATATTTTTTTACTTTTTCGATATCCTTGATTGTAATCAGTCCCTTGAGATTCTTTTCATCATCAACGACGAGAAGTTTTTCAACCCGGGTATGCTTCAGGTGTTCCTTGGCCTGATCCAGCGTGGTTCCCACGGAGACGGTCACAAGATTGCGCTTGGTCATGCGGGCCGAGATCGGCAGATCGTAATCAGTTTCGAACCGCAGGTCGCGGTTGGTCAGGATGCCGACCAGCTTACCGTTCGGCTTGGTTATGGGAACACCGGAAATCCGGTATTTTGACATAATGTCGAGCGCCTCGCGGATTTTCTGGTTGGGGCGCATGGTAATTGGGTCAACGATCATGCCCGACTCACTTTTTTTGACCTTGTCGACTTCGTGTGCCTGTTCTTCAATTGAAAGGTTTTTGTGGATAATGCCGATTCCACCCTCACGGGCCATGCAGATAGCGGTGCGGGCCTCGGTAACAGTGTCCATGGCGGCGCTGACCAGCGGGATGTTAAGCGGGATGTTGCGTGAAAGACGGGTTGCCAGGTTGGCGTCGCGAGGAAGGATCAGGGAATGGGCAGGGACAAGAAGGACATCATCAAACGTCAAGCCTTCCAGGAGCGTATCGTAAGACATGGCGGGCCACCTCGCACGGGGAAAATTTGGATAAAGTTAGTACAGCGGACGGGGCAAGTCAAGTTTAAATGGCCTTATGAACCCAGTGTTTACGGCATTTATTGCGGAATGTATTTGATTACTTGAAAATAATACCAATTGCAGTAGTATTAACAAAAATTTCAACCCTCCGACAGGAAGGCATGTACATGACGCATTCATCCCGCCGCCATGCTGACAACACAGCCGAAACCCTGGCCGCAATTTCGCGCATTATCAACGATCCGCTTTATTCGGTTGACCCGCTTCTTCCGGAACTGAAAAGCCTGCTGAACCTGTATGGTGAGCTTGAAAAAAAACTGGCCGCCATAACCAAAGACCGCCATCAGCTCCAGGTTCAGTTGGGTGAAATGAACAAGTCCCTTGAGCTTGCCACCCGGATCGACCCGATGACCGGCCTGGCAAACCGCCGCGACATTGTCGAGCGGATCGAACGTGAATATAACCGGGCCCACCGCCATGTGCGGACGTTTTCGGTCATGTTGGCAGATATCGATGATTTCAAGAAGGTCAATGAAACCTATGGCATCAACGATGGTGACGATGTGCTGGTGGAAGTGGCCAGAGTCTTGCGGGGAAGCATCCGCAACGAGGATGTGTGCGCCCGCTGGGGAGGCGAAGAGTTCCTGATACTGCTTCCGGAAACCGGCATCGAAGGAGCGGCGGCGGTCGCCAGCAAAATACTTGAGTCGGTGTCAATGACCGAATTCAAGGCCAATCGCCCCGGAATTCGCATCACCGTCAGCATTGGCCTGTGCGAATACAACATCGGACAGACCGTATTCGAGTGCATCGGCCGGGCAAATGAGGCACTCCAGCTGGCAAAGCTGTCCGGTAAAAATCGATCCATCGTGGCCGGATAGCACAATCTGCTGGCGGTCAGGGTCGCTTCCCCGCCTTCACCGGATAACCTGCCCGCTCCCATCCCGGCAATCCCTTCGCCAGAACAAACACCGAAGCGAACCCTCGCTCTGCGGCGAGACCCGCCGCATCTCCGCTACCCCTTCAAGTTGTCCCACTGCAGTAGAATACCAGTGTCGACTCTTTTGATACCTTTGGCTGTGAAGGGTCTTGCTCCATCTCGGACAGCGGCAGAGAAACGGCACCTGGAATGTGGGACTCTTCATACTGGTGTACCGAACGGGAGTCGATGATCACCAACCCTGCCTCACCTTTGTCGATCATGGCCTTCAATTCTTTGGCTGTAAGGCTGCCAACGTCACCGCCCAGAGCAGTAACCGCTGAAAGAAACAGCCCGGAGAGCATCAGGAGCAGCTGAACAGAGCGCTTCATGTTTGACATCCTTTCGTTCATACGTAAAGCTGACTATTGTACACACATTAAATGATGAACGACGAACAACACAGGCAGATCCCAGGTAATACCCGGGATACCATCACCTATCCAGGCGTTAATTCAAAGCCAAAATGAACTGCCAGCCAGACCGTGTGTTGGAGCGGATCGGTCCAGGCAACCCGGTGACGGCAATGAGGTGGTATTAAGAGGTAATCTCCCGGTTTGAGAACATTTGCTGACGTTTCTCCCTCAAAAAAAATGGCGGCTCCTCCTGAAACCAGCAGGACCCACTCATAGTGTTGCTGATCGTACCACATTCCATCAGGTGATGCCTGCCCATGGGAGACTATCCGTTCGATGCGAATACCGGAATTTGATACTAATATTGAAGAAACCTCATCCTGCAAAGTGTCGGGTAGTCCTGCAAGCAGGTTGCCTGCAAATACTTCGTTCATATCCGTGCTCCTTATCAACAGTATCGAAGCAGCGTTAGAGGTTCTTACAGCCCGGGCATCAGAAACACCAATAAAGAACATTTAGTATTGAATGCCATGAAGAAAAGTATATAAAGAGAGCAATCATCAGGAAAGGAAACCTTTGACATGATCAAACCTCCCGCCATTCCTGTTACCCTGTTGCTCACCCTGATATCAGGCATTTTCACCGCTGCCCCCGCGTACGCTGAATATTACACATACAAGGACAACAGCGGAACAGTCGTTATCACAAACCGTATCGAGGACATCCCCGCGCACTACCGGAAATCATATAAGGTGATCTGGGATAAGGATCTCGAATCAAAGGATTCACTCGCCAAACGCCGAGCAGCTGCGCAAGAGCAGCAGGAAAAACAGGAGAAGCAGAATAGTGATAAAAACCTGGGCAACAGTAAGCAGCCCGCCCCGCAAAAAGGTAAAAAACTCGTCATAACAATGGATGAAACGACCGGAGAAGTAATCCGGCGCTTCGAATAAATTCATCCCTACGGCAACAACATTAATAATCACACATATTTTCAAAGATCAGCGTTTTACCCGCGGATCAAGCGCATCGCGTATGCCTTCTCCCAAAAGGTTGTAAGCCAGTACCGTCAACAGTATCGCCAGACCGGGGAACAGGGACAGCCACCAGGCGAATTCGATATAATCTTTTCCCGAGGTAAGGATGTTGCCCCAACTGGGTGTCGGAGGCTGTACCCCAAGACCGAGGAACGAGAGTGCCGATTCGGTCAGGATTGCCCCGGCGATGCCAAGGGTGGCGGAAACCAGTACCGGGGAGGCAACGTTGGGCAGAATATGGCGGAAGATGATGCGGCGGTCTGAACAGCCGATACAACGGGCGGCAGTGATGTAGTCCATCTCACGGATGGAAAGCGTTTCTGCCCGTACCAGCCGGGCCACACCCATCCAGCCGGTCAGCCCGATGATAACCATGATGTACCATATTGAAGGGCGCAGGAAGGTTATCACTGCCAAAATCAGGAAAAACGCAGGGAAACAGAGCATGATGTCAACAAAGCGCATTAGAAGCGTATCGACCCAGCGGCCGTAATAGCCGGCCACAAGCCCCACCACCGTGCCAATGGCAACAGCGATGCCAACAGCCACAAAACCGACTTTGAGGGAAATACGGGCACCGAACAGCACCCGGCTGAAGACATCCCTCCCCAGTTCGTCGGTGCCGAACCAGTGCTGGGGTGATGGCGGCGAAAGCACTGCCCAGGCATTGATGGCGCTCGGGTCATAGGGGGCCAGCAGCGGTGCGCACAGTGACACGGCAAAGAGCAGCAGCACCACTCCCCCGCCCATGACGGCGAAACGGTTGCGCTTGAAGCGCGGCCAGAAAATGGCGGCGATGTAGGAGTCCCGGAAACTCATGGGCTCCCCTCGTGCCTGATGCGCGGGTCGGCATAGGCGTAACAGAGGTCCGCCAGCAGGTTGCCGACCAGAGTCAGAAAGGCGCCGATCACCAGAATACCCATGACAACCGGGTAATCACGTGACATGACCCCCTGGTAAAAAAGCTGTCCCATGCCGGGAATGGCAAAAATTGTCTCAAAAATAACACTGCCGCCGATCAGGCCAGGAATTGAAAAACCAAGCAAGGTGATCAGCGGCAGCAAGGCGTTGCGCAGGGCATGCTTCCAGATAACAGTCCGTTCGGAAAGACCCTTGGCCCGGGCCGTGGTAATATAATCCTGGCCGATAACATTCAGCATGGCCGAACGCATATAACGCGACATGCCGGCCAGACTGCCGAAGGAAGCCACGCAGACCGGAAGGATCAGGTGCTGTGCCATATCCCACAGGTAGGCCATTGCGCCGAGAGAGGCGGCACCAAGGCTGTGCAGACCGGAGACCGGCAGCCAGTTCAATTTGACACCGAACAGGTACATGAGCAGCAGCGCCAGCCAGAAAGTAGGGACGGCAAAACCGAGGAAAACAAAAACCGTCAATCCCTTGTCAAGCCAGGTATCACGCCGGGTAGCCGCCATGACACCGATCGGGATGGCCAGACCGAACTCAATGCAGAGCGCGATCAGATTGAGCGAAAGTGTCACCGGCAGCCGCTCCCGAATCTTGTCAACCACCGGGCGGTTGTCGGATGAGAAGGATGTCCCCAGGTCAAGACGGACCAGCTTGCCGACCCAGTCGATGTACTGGACATGCAGGGGGCGGTCAAGACCGTAGAACTTCTTCAAACGGTCGCGGACTTCTTTGCCCACCTTGGGGTTCATGGCCATCTGCATCTCCACCGGCTCTCCAGGAGCCAGATGGATGACGCTGAATGTGATCAGGGTGATGCCGAACATAAGCGGGATCAGCATCAGGAGACGCTTTGCAAGATAGCGG
>DCNF01000014.1 GCA_002322035.1 Geobacter sp. UBA1603 | reverse complement strand
GCCCGATTTCCGCAGCTCGGAGCGGCCCTTCCAGCTCCTTTCCCAGATTATCGGCCGGGCCGGGCGCGGCGAGCAACCCGGACATGTGCTGGTGCAGGCCCGCAACCCGGACCATTATGCCATCAGCTGCGCCGTGAACCATGACAGCGAAGGCTTTTACCGCCAGGAACTGGAGTTCCGCCGGGAAGCCGGATATCCGCCGTTCAGCCACCTGGCCTGTCTTGCTTTTTCGGGCACCGGAGAGGATGCGACCGAAGCGGAGGCCAGCGCTGCCGCCCGGGCCCTGCAGATAATTCGCCGTGACCGGCGACTGCGCATCGAAGTGCTTGGCCCGGCCCCGGCCCCGCTCTATCGTCTGCGGGGGCGGTTCCGCCGCCAGATCCTGCTTAAATCCCCCGACCGGCCGCCTCTCAAAACCCTGCTCGACCTCTGGCTCGCCTCCTGGAAAAGCTCCACAACGGTTCGGCTGGCCGTTGACATCGACCCGGTCGACATGATGTAGAGCCGGCTGCTTGCAATGCCTTCAATCCATGCTATCCTTTTGCGCACATGCAATACCAACCCATATCAGGGCAGGCTCTGCTTTAACCGTCACGACGCGCGTAATCGGCACGCCTAACGGTTTGAATCCCTGCCGCAGGATCATCTTCTCTGATCGTGATCTGGAATAAGCAGCCGGGGAGAATAAACGTGGGGCCGGAAACCACCATACTGTACGTCGAAGACGAACCCGCAACCCGTGAACAGATCTCACGCCTGCTGAAAACCCGCGGTTTTTCGGTACTGATCGCCGAAAACGGACGCCAGGGCCTTGAGCTGTTCCGCCATAACCGGCCGGAGCTGATCTTAAGCGACATCATGATGCCTGCCATGAACGGCCTGGACATGGCCCGCGCCATCAAGGCTGAATGCGCCCAGTGCCAGATCATCGTTATGACCGCGTTCAATGACACCGATTACCTGCTGGATGCGATCGACATCGGCATCAACCAGTTCGTGCTCAAACCGGTTCAGATCGGCAAACTGCTGGCCGCCATCGAACACTGCCAGGCGGCCATCCAGATGCGCCGGCGGCTGGAACAACTCCAGGCGGAAAGCCTGAAAGCAAAAAAAATCGAGGCGGTCGGCATTCTGGCCGGCGGTATGGCTCATGACTTTAACAATCTGCTTCAGGTGATCATGGGCTCGGTTTCTCTGGCCAGACTGCACATGAGCAACCCCCACAAGCTGAACGAACTGCTCGACATGGCTGACAAAAGCTGCCTTCAGGCACGAGAATTGAGCCAGCATCTATTGACAATGGCCCGTGGTGGGGAAGTCTACATGCAGACGACTGAACTTCCGGCGCTGGTCAGACATACACTTGAGCAGTACCGGGCCGACGATTCATTCCCGTTCGACCTCTTCCTTCCGGACGACCTGGCCCAGGTCAATGTAGACCAGCACCAGCTTGAGCAGGTCGTCACCAGCCTGGTCACCAACGCAGTCGAATCCATGCCCCAGGGTGGCCCGATCGCCCTCCGTGCCACAAACTGCAGCATCGAAGCAGAGCAGATGCCAGGTCTTTCCAGCGGCAGTTATGTCCATCTGGAGATCCAGGATAATGGCCACGGTATCCAGCCCGAAAATCTTCCACGCATATTCGATCCTTACTTTACCACCAAGCAGATGGGCTCCCAGAAAGGGACCGGATTGGGGCTAACCCTCTGTCATGCCATCATCCGCCGTCACCATGGCGCACTCACGGTCGAATCGGAACCGGGACGCGGCACAACGGTCAATCTGTACCTTCCCGCAGCATCCTGACAAGAATCATTCCCTGATTCCCTTCTGTTCTGCTATGCTGTGCCTGAAACCCTGAATGTCAGCAGGAGCTTACTCGTGCACCACGGCGGCATCTACGAAGAGGAAATTACCGGCCGGGCTTATGACGGACGCCTGCTTCTGCGTTTTCTTACGTCTGTCAAACCTTACCGGGCCTCAATCATAACGGTTCTTGCCATTCTGCCGCTGGTGGCCGCCTGCCGCCTGGCCCAGCCCTGGCTGGTCAAACGTGCCATCGACAGCCATATCATGCCCGGTTCGCTGCACGGGCTCGAACAAATGGCCCTCGCCTTTACCGGAATCCTCCTGGCCGAGGCGCTGCTGACCTTCCTGGAAGTGTACCTGCTCCAGTCAGTGGGACAGCGTGTGATGGCCGATATGCGTAACGATCTCTACCGGCACATGCTGAAGCTCCCGGCTGCCTGGTTCGACCGGGTCCCGACCGGAAGCGCCGTGACACGCCTGACGAATGATGTCGAAGTACTGGGTGAGATGTTTTCCTCGGGTATCATTACCATTGTCGGCGACGTACTGCTGCTGCTCGGTATCATCTCGATCATGCTCTGGATGAATCTGAAACTGTCGCTGGTGACCTTCACAGTTTTGCCACTACTGCTCTATGTCGCCTACAGTTTCCGCCGCCGGATGCGGCAATCCTTTCGTGAAGTGCGGGCCCGTCTGGGAAGGATGAACTCCTATGTGAGCGAAGCGATTGCCGGTATATCGATCATTCAGGCTTTTAACCGTGAAAAGCACGAGCAGGATCGTTTCCGGGACCTGAACGCCTCCTACCGGGATGCCAATATGCCGGTCATCTTCTGGGATGCTTCACTGTACGCAATTGTCGAGGCCCTTTCTTCGATCGCCATCGCATTGATAATCTGGTACGGTGGCGGTCAGATCGTTCAGGGAGCACTCACGTTCGGCGTCTTGGTGGCATTCATCCAGTACATCGAGAAATTTTTTACACCCATCCGCGACCTGTCGGCCAAGTATTCGGTCATGCAGGGGGCAATGGCGGCACTAGAGCGGATCTTCGCACTTCTCGACACCCCGACCGCCCCCCCTGCTCAATCGGCCATTCCGGACGACAGTACCCCCTGTCAGGCGCCCTCGAACGGAGAAACCCCGCTGATTGAATTCCGAAACGTCACGTTTTCTTACTCGCCCCAGGATGAGCCGGCCCTGAAAGATTTCTGCCTGACGGTAAAACGCGGCCAGACAATTGCCTTTGTCGGCGAAAGCGGAGGGGGCAAAACCACCATCACACGCCTGCTTACAAGGCTTTACGACATCCAGGCAGGAACGATCATGCTCGATGGAGTCGACATCCGCCAGATCCCCGACGATCAGCTACGGCGGCGGATCGGTGTCGTTTTACAGGATCCGTGCCTGTTCGCTGGCAGCATCGTCTTCAACATCAGTCTTGGCGATAAGCAGGCAACTGGTCGGGTCCGACAGGCTGCCGAAGCGGTCGGCGCCAACCGTTTCATTTCCCGGCTGCCGGATGGCTACGAACACCAGGTTCGCGAGAAAGGGAGCAATTTTTCGGTAGGGGAAAAACAACTGATTTCCTTCGCCCGGGCACTGGCATACGACCCAGAAATACTGGTACTTGACGAGGCGACCGCCAGTGTTGACTCATTCTCTGAGCAGATGATCCAGGAAGGAATCCGGGCACTGGTCAGGAAGCGGACATCGCTGGTTGTCGCCCACCGGCTCTCGACGATCCGTGATGCCGACCGGATCGTCGTGCTGCACCGCGGCTGCACGGTGGAAGAGGGTACTCATGATCAGCTGATAGCGCGTAAGGGCTACTATTACCGACTCCACCAGCTCCAGTTTACCGGTAACGGCCGGTCAGAGCCGCCGCTTGCATACCATGCCGAAATCTGCTAGCGTTAATTCCAGATTTTCCATTAAGGTGCGAGATGCTGTCGAAGCGGTGTGGGGGCAGATTGACAGCCGGATAACGAGTCAATAGCAGGGCCTATTGGCGAGGAATACGGGTGGCACGATGTCGCGCAACGACCGGCAGGACTCGTGCAGGATCACTATCCATCTCATGGAATATCTGGGTTACTACCATTTTCGCCTGACTGGAGACCCCCATGTGCACCACCTGCGGCTGCGGCCCCCATGACCACCACCATCACCACGATCATAACCATGGCCATACCCACACACACGACCATCATCACGACCACCACGATCACAGCCACGATCATCACCAGCAGAAGGAGAAAAAGAACAGCCGGACCATCATTGCAATTGAAGAGGACATCCTGGCCAAGAACAACCGCCTGGCAGGCTTCAACCGGGCATTGTTCAAGGAAAAGGGGATTTTCGTCCTCAATCTGGTCAGCTCCCCCGGCTCAGGCAAGACGACTCTGCTGGAGCGGACCCTGCGCGATCTTTCCGGCAGTTTCCGCTGCGCGGTTATCGAAGGAGATCAACAGACTGATAACGACGCCCGCCGGATCGCCGCCACCGGTGTCCCGGTCAAACAGATCAATACCGGTGCCGGTTGCCACCTTGATGCCCACATGGTCATGCACGGCACCGAAGCATTCGACCTGGACCACCTGGACCTGCTCCTGATCGAGAATGTCGGCAACCTGGTCTGCCCGGCCGCCTTCGATCTGGGTGAACACCACAAGGTGGCGGTGCTGTCGGTCACCGAAGGCGAGGACAAACCGCTTAAATACCCGCAGATGTTCCACAACTCCACCGTCATGCTCCTGAACAAGATCGATCTGCTGCCGCATCTTGATTTTGATGTGGAAACATGCCTCGAATACGCCCGACGGGTCAGCCCCGGCATCACCATCTTCCCGGTTTCTGCAAAGACTGGCCAGGGCATGGAAGAGTGGTACCGCTGGCTCCGGGAAGGAGGCGCCCGATAGCCCGTATTGCCATCGCTATTGCCGGCATCGTCCAGGGGGTGGGTTTCCGCCCCTTTGTCTTTCGCCTCGCTGCCGACCTGGGGCTGACCGGCTGGATCGGCAACTCGCCGGCCGGGGTGATCATCGAGGCACAATCCACCGCTGAACGGCTGGGTCACTTCTTGCGGCGGCTGCAGGCCGAGGCCCCACCTCTGTCCGTCATCACCTCAATAACCCGCACACAGCTTCCTGACCGGGATGAGGAAACCTGTTTCAAGATCCTCGAAAGCACCAGCAATGGCAGCGTAACGGCCCAGATTCCACCCGATACGGCCCTGTGCGATGACTGCCGGCACGAACTGCACGATCCGGCCGACCGCCGCTTTCGGCATCCGTTTATCACCTGTACCAACTGCGGCCCCCGCTACAGCATCATCACCGCCATCCCCTACGACCGCCCCTCAACTACCATGGCCGGTTTTCCCCTGTGCGGGAACTGCCGGAAAGAATACGACGATCCGGCCGACCGCCGTTTTCATGCCCAGCCGCTCTGCTGCCCGCAATGCGGACCGCGGCTTGAACTGCAGAACAACGACGGCAGGCCCCTGGCAACTGGAGAAGAGGCTTTGGATCAGGCACGCCGTATGCTGTCAGAAGGCTTGATTCTGGCCGTGAAGGGGATCGGTGGTTACCATCTGGCGGCCGATGCCGCGAATTTTCACGCTGTCGCACTCCTGCGCCGTCGCAAACAGCGTGATGAAAAACCGTTCGCCGTCATGGCCGCCGACATCGCCGCCGCCCGACGGCTGGCAGAGCTCGATCCGCTGGAGGAGCGCCTGCTCGCCTCGCCGGAAGCACCGATTGTAATCGTCAGGCGCAGACCCGATTCGGGCCTGGCGGATGGGATCGCCCCCAATAACGCCTGGCTTGGCCTGATGCTGCCGCATACCCCGATCCATCATCTGCTGTTCTCTGAGCCACCAGATACCGCGGTGGCGGATTGCCTGGCCGATCCAGTCGGCGGGGGAAAACCGGCGACGTTCACTGCATTAGTCATGACGAGCGGCAATATATCCGATGAACCGATCGCCTTCCACGACGAAGACGCCCGAAAACGACTGGGAGCGATCGCCGATGCGTTTCTGATCCACAACCGGCCGATCCAGATCCGCCAGGATGATTCCGTCATCCGGGTTTTCCAGGGTGCGCCGCTTTTCTACCGCCGGGCCCGCGGCTATGCCCCGCGGGCAGTTCCGCTGCCGTTTCATGTTCCGCCACTGTTGGCAACCGGCGCCGAACTGAAGAGCGCCGTCTGCCTGGCCGACCATGACCGCGCCATCCTGAGCCAGCACATCGGCGATCTCCAGAATGACGCCACCAGTGACTCTTACCACCAGGCCATCGACCATCTGGGCGAACTGTTCCGGATACAGCCCGAACTCGTGGCCTGTGACAACCATCCCGATTACCTCTCTTCGGTCTTTGCCGAACAGTATGCCGCAGCCAATGCGCTGACGTTGGTCAAGGTGCAGCATCACCATGCCCATCTTGCGGCCTGTCTTGCTGATAACCGGCTGACCGGTGATGTGATCGGTTTGATTTTCGACGGCACGGGCTACGGTGATGACGGCACGGTCTGGGGTGGCGAATTTCTGATCGGTAGTTATGATCGATTCTGCCGGGCGGCCCATTTCCGGCAGGTCCTTCTGCCCGGCGGCGATGCCGCCGTACGTGAGCCCTGGCGAATGGCGCTGGCGCTGCTTTTCTGCTCCCTTGGACAGGCCGCATTCGATCTCGACCTGCCTGCTGCCCGCAAACTTTCAACCGAACAGCGCCCGCTATTTTCGGCCATGCTCGAGCGGGGACTCAACTCTCCGCTTACCTCCAGCTGCGGACGGCTGTTCGATGCCGCCGCCGCACTGATCGGGTTACGACAGAATGTGTCGTATGACGGCCAGGCAGCAATTGAGCTTGAAGCACTGGCCGAGAGCGGCAGCGACAACACTCCCTACCCTTTTATCACAAATACTGATGTGGATTTGACCCCAGCTTTTCCAGCGATGCTGGGCGACCTGCAAGCCGGTATCCTGCCGTCAACAGTCGCCCTTCGTTTCCACTGCACAGTGGCAGAGGCCTCGATTGAGACCTGCTGCCGTATCGCTGCTGAATCCGGCCTTACCCGAGTGTTGTTAAGCGGAGGAGTGTTTCAGAATCGCCTCCTGACCGATTTGCTGTATACTGGCTTGACAAAAAGGGGCCTGGAGGTATTCACTCATCGCCTGACCCCGCCCAACGACGGCTGCATCGCTCTGGGGCAGACGGCAATTGCCGGATGGACATCACGGAGGAACTGTTGATATGTGTCTTGGCGTACCGATGAAAATCATGGAAAAAGATGGCGACACCGCCATTGCCGAAGTAGACGGTGTCCGCAGGGAAGCCAGCCTGATGCTGCTGGGCGACGAGGTTAACCCTGGAGATTTTGTGATTGTCCACGCCGGTTTTGCAATTTCAAAGCTCGATCCGGTCGAGGCGGAAGAGACCCTGCGGCTGATGCGGGAAGTCTTTCGTGATGAGGACATGGCGTAGCTGCTTCATAATCATCAAACGGCGAGAACACACGATTCAGCCTATTCGCTGACACTCCAACCCGCACAATCCACCTTGCTAAATTGTAGCTTATAGGCTAACATATGACTATGCAAGTATTTCCACAAGAAATTGACTATTACAAAACGGAACATGGCACCGCGCCATTAAGGAATGGCTGGAAGAGCTTCGCGACGTAAACGGACGTGCTAAAATTCGTGTCCGGCTCGACCGGGTCCGTTTAGGAAATTTTGGCGATCACAAGCACATTGATGACGGTGTCTGGGAATTGCGGATCGATTACGGGCCTGGGTATCGCATATATTTCGCCAAAGAAGAAAACCGGATTATCCTGCTCTTGATGGGTGGCATCAAAGGGAGCCAGAAACGGGATATTGCACAGGCCGCCGGCTACCTGCATGACTACAGAAGGAGAAACTCTCATGGCACATGTAACTGAATATCAGAAGGATCTGATTGAAGCGCTGAAAGATCCGGCTGAAGCCGCAGCCTATCTGAATGCCGCGCTTGAAGAAGGTGACAGAGAAGCCTTCCTGCTAGCGCTGCGTAATGTTGCCGAGGCCAATGGCGGCATGGCGGCGGTTGCAAATAAGGCGCATCTGAATCGTGAAAGCTTGTATCGCACCTTGTCACGCCGGGGGAACCCGGAAATTCGCACTCTCTTCAACCTGCTGCATGGAGTCGGCCTGAGACTGAGCATTACTCCGGAAACGGTTACGGCTTAGGACACGTCATTCCTGCAGGGAGAACCAACAATATAATGAAAATCCTCGTGGAGCATCGATGAACTACCAGAACGAATTCCGCGACCGCGAACTGGTCCGCACCATGGCCGCCAACATTGCGGGAATGGCAAAACATCTGCAACGACCGGTCAGTTTCATGGAGGTGTGCGGTACCCATACCATGTCGATCTACCAGTACGGCATCCGCTCGCTTCTGCCGGAAAACGTCCGGCTCGTGTCCGGTCCCGGCTGCCCGGTCTGCGTGACCCCGGTCGGCTATGTGGACAAAGCGCTGGCCTGCGCCCGTCTGCCTGACTGCATCGTGGCCACCTTCGGCGACATGCTGCGGGTGCCCGGCAGCCGTTCCTCACTCATGGAAGAGCGGGCCAGCGGCGCGGATATTCGCATCGTTTATTCGCCGCTGGACGCGGTTAACCTGGCCGCAGCGACCCCTAACCGCCGCGTGGTATTTCTTGGTGTCGGCTTTGAGACCACCGCGCCGGCAATCGCAGCCAGCATCCTTGCAGCCCGCTCCCGCGGGATTGAGAATTACGTCGTACTCGCCTCCCACAAGACCATGCCGGTGCCGATGGAGCTGCTCACCGCCGATCCGGAACTGGGGCTGTCAGGCTACCTCTGCCCGGCCCACGTCAGTACGGTCATCGGCGGCAATGCTTACAAACCGCTGGTGGAAAAGCACCGCATCCCCTGCGTGGTGACCGGCTTCGAGCCGGCCGACGTAATGCAGGGTATTGAGATGCTGCTGGCCCAGGTTTTGAATGGAGGAGCGACGGTCGAGATCCAGTACAGCCGTGCCGTCTCCTGGGAAGGCAACCCCAAAGCCCGCGCCATCCTTGACCAGGTCTTCGAACCGTGCGATGCATCGTGGCGCGGCCTTGGCATCCTGCCGGGAAGCGGGCTTGCCATCCGTAAGGAATATGACGCATTCGATGCGGATCAGGTATTTTCGCTTGATCTGCCGGAAGCAAACGAAAACCGTGCCTGCCGCTGCGGCGATGTGTTGAAAGGGAAAGTTTCCCCCTTCGACTGCCCGCTGTTCGACACGGTTTGCACACCTGAATCACCGATCGGAGCTTGCATGGTCTCTTCGGAAGGGACCTGTGCCGCAGCTCACAAATACGGGAGGTAGCTTAAATGATGACCATGCAGGAAATTCGCGACCACTACCGCTTCAGCGATGACGACGCCGAACTGCTCCTGTCGCTACAACCGCTGGCTGAGCAGCAGCGTGAGCGTTTCTCCCAGGAATTCTACGACTACCTCTACGGATTGCCGGAAACCGCGGCGATTCTCAATGGCGCGAACCGGCCCCGGCTGCGCGAGATGCACACGACATGGTTCATGTCACTGTTCTCAGGCACCTATGACAATCACTACCTCAACCACCTGACCCGCATCGGCCATGCCCATGTCAAGGTCGGCCTGAACGTTCATTTTGTCAATGCGGCCATGAACCAGATCCGCCATTTCCTGCTCAACCTGATCGACAGCAGCTATGAAGACCGTGAACAGCGGCGCAAACTGCGTGAAGCGGTTGAAAAGATGCTTGACATCAACCTGGATGTCATGAGCAGCTCCTACCGTGAAGAGGAACTGAAAAAGGTATTCCTCTCCCGCAAGGTGGAATCATTTCTGATCAAGGCAACGGAGCGCTTCACCTACGGACTCAATCTGGTGCTGGTACTGGCCCTGGCGGTGGTTTCAATCGCAATTGTGACCATGTTTGGCTGGGACATCGTGCATGTTTTCAAGGGGGATGTGGAAAAAGGGGTATTTACGGCGCTCGGTTCGCTTCTGATCCTCTGGATGATGATCGAGCTTCTGGATAACGAGATCAAAAGCCTGAAAGGCGGCCGGTTCAGCATCCTGGTCTTTATCGGCGTGGTAATCGTTGCCATCATCAGGGAAATACTGATTTCAACCCTCCGTCACGATGACCTGAAGAAGCAGGCTTTTCTGGCGGCAACGCTCCTGATTCTCGGAATAGTCTACTACCTTGTCTCACGGGTCCAGAAGGATCTGCCCAAGGTATGATCCCCGGACGACATATTCTGGCCGGGTTCATCCTGGGACACCGCCATCGCTACCAGCTGGCCGCCCTCGCAGAAACTACACCGGCCGGCCAGACCATAACCGTACTTGATCCACACCAACTCAAAACATCGGGCATCCGGGCACTGGCTCTCGATTTCGACGGTGTTCTGGCCCACCATGGTGCCGAGGTCCCGCTCGAACAGGTTCAACAGTGGCTTATCCGCGCTGTTCAAGTCTTCGGGGCAGAGCAGATTGCCATCCTCTCAAACAAACCGACTAGAGCACGATTAGACTGGTTTGGGCTGAATTTCCCCGGCATCCGCTTTATAGCCGGGGTCCGCAAAAAACCCTACCCCGATGGCCTGATCAAAACCGCCGAACTCACCGGAACCCCCCTCTCCTCGATTCTGATGGTGGACGACAGGCTGCTGACCGGCTGCCTGGCAGCAATACTGTCCGGGGCACGCCCCTGCTGGATCAACCACCCCTTCGTGTCTTACTCCCACCGGCCTGTCGCCGAACTTGTCTTCATGCTCCTACGGCGCACCGAACGGTTATTGGTGACTGGCCTCAAAAAAAAAGAATCCGATAGCTGATAAATCAGTTATCGGATTCAATGGTGATTGGCGCGCCGAATCTACAGAATTTGAGAACTG
>DCNF01000005.1:9240-9440 GCA_002322035.1 Geobacter sp. UBA1603 | reverse complement strand
GGCAGCGACAATAAACCGGAAGACACCGCCAGCAGCCAGGGGCCCTGTAGTGGTGATCGGAGTGAAATTGTCCGGAACGCCGTCACCATTGGCGTCCGGATAGATGTTGATGCTGGTCAGGGTAACGGTGCCGCCGACCGCTGTGCCGAGGGTGAAGGTGTCGCTGCCGTTGCCGGTGTTGGTCAGGGTATGAGGGAAGC
>DCNF01000005.1:0-9214 GCA_002322035.1 Geobacter sp. UBA1603 | reverse complement strand
TATGGGGGAAGTATACTGTGCCGCCCGGAGCACCCGTCTTTGTCTGGGCGCTGGTCAGGGTGACGGCCGCCACCTGCTGGACAATGGTCTGTACCGTGTTGGAGGTGGCTGTCCGCGTAACGGCAGAGGCATCGGTGTAGGTTGCCGATGCCTGGTTGCCGATGGATGTGCCGGCCAGCGGCGCGGCCTGTAACGGGGTTATCAGGCAGGCAAGCAACAGGATGGCAGCTGCATGTAAAGCTACCAGACGGGAGCAGGCCTTCAGCAGATACAGCGCTAATTGGGAAGACGGCCACTTTTTCATTTTGTACCTCCGGACGCTCTCTTTTCGGTTGGTGATATGGAATCAAGCTTTATAACAACGGGGCCTTTTTGATTATCTTTAATCTTCATGCGGGCAGAGACGGTTACGCTTGCACCAGGTGCAAGGTCGTGCAGCAGCCAGCGCAGCGAGCGGTACTCTTCAACCGGAACTTCCCGGTTGACAAGTGTTCCGTTGGCCAGTTTAACTTTTCGCTTGAGTGGCGTTTTGGAATAGACGGTATTGTCGGTACTGGCCATCACAGCAGAAGGATGAGCAGAGCTCGGGACGTATTCCATTTCAGCCGGTACCGGCAACGTGCCTGTCAGTTTTTGGGCGGGGGCGGTGCCGATGTTTTTGTATGTTGCCCGATATTCGATACTATCACCTGGGTTTGCACGTTCTCCCGGAAGCAGGCTCTCTTTACCGTGAGCATTATTGACAATGCGCACGGCGGAAAGAGTAACCATGACGTTCGGCGTTTGCTCACCAAACCCCGGCAGAGGCCACCCTGTGACAATCATGGCCATAAACAGAAATATTCTCATCATAATAACCCCAAACCTCCTTGAGAAAAACACATCTCTAACGAATTACAAACATTTTTATAACACCGTTACGGCACAATAACAATCATTAACTATCCAATAATTCGTTATATTTCACATATCATATCCACCGCTGCAGTCAGATCATTCACGACCGCCACAGGAAAATCCATCATCTGCGCTTCGGTTTCTCCATACCCGGTCCTGACCAGAATACTCGTGCAGCCGGCAGCCCTGCCCGCTTCCACATCCGCCAATTTGTCGCCAACCATGAACGAGCGCTCGAGGTCGATATCGTAGCGACGGGCCGCCTCACGCAGCATGCCGGGCAACGGCTTGCGGCAGTCGCAGGAGAGTGCATAACTGCCACGCCCGTCCGGATGATGCGGGCAGTACAGCCAGGCATCGACGTGCGCATTGTGCCGCTCAAGCTCACGGGAAATGTGGCGATGGAGCTGTTCCACATCCTCTTCGGTGTAATACCCCCGGGCAATACCGGACTGATTGGTGACAACGATCACGAGAAAACCGGCCTGATTCAACAGGCGGATTGCCTGCGGTACACCGGCAATGAATTCAAACTGGTCAATCCGGTAAAGATATTCCTTTTCGACATTGATCGTGCCGTCACGATCGAGAAATACTGCCCTGCGCATAAGAATAGCCTCCGCTGAATCTGTCGTTTACAGGCCTGCCCCTGTGAACGGAACGGTTGACATGATGACGTTTCTGCAACTATAACATCCGGTACGCTATCTACGACCGGAGATGTGACATGATTAAGACCAACAACCTCAAAATTACCGGCATCACGCCGATCATCGCCCCGGCCGACCTGCGCCAGGTTCTCCCGCTCTCGGAAAGAGACCGTGAATTCGTCAGCCGCAGCCGTGCCAGAATCAAGGAGATCATCCGCCGCGATGACCGCCGCCTGATGGTGGTTGTCGGTCCCTGCTCGATCCATGACCCCGAAGCGGCCGTGGAATATGCCCGCCGTCTGGCTGCCCTTTCCCACCGGGTTGACGATCAGCTGCTGCTGATCATGCGGGCCTATTTTGAAAAACCGCGCACAACGGTCGGCTGGAAGGGGCTGATCAACGATCCGGACATGAACGGCACCCACCTGATTTCAAAGGGGCTCGGCATCGCCCGCGGGCTGCTGCTCCGCATCACCGCCCTGGGGGTGCCGGTAGCAAACGAAATGCTTGACCCGATCACGCCGGAATATGTGGCTGACATGATCAGCTGGGGGGCGATCGGCGCTCGCACCACCGAATCCCAGACCCACCGAGAGATGTCCAGCGGTCTGTCGTTTCCAGTCGGTTTCAAGAACGGCACCGACGGCAACCTGCAGATCGCAATCGATGCCATGAAAGCAGCCCAGCACCCGCACAGCTTCCTCGGCATCAACCGCGAGGGGCGCACGTCGATCATCCAGACCTCCGGCAACCCGGATGTGCATATCGTCCTGCGCGGCGGATCCCGCAAGGCCAACTACCATTCCGAAGACATCGCCCACACCGAGGAATGCTTGAAAAAAAACGGGCTGTTCCCGACGATCATGGTCGACTGCAGTCACGGCAACTCCAACAAGGACTACCAGAAGCAGCCGGACGTGCTGGAAAGCGTTGTCAGCCAGGTAGTCGGCGGCAACAGCTCAATTTCGGGAGTCATGATCGAGAGCAACCTGGAGGCCGGCAGCCAGAAGATTTCCGCTGACCCGGCCGATCTGAAATACGGTGTCTCGATCACCGATGCCTGCATCGACTGGGCCACAACCGAACGGATTCTGCTGGACGCCCACAAAAAGCTGCAGAAGAGGAAGTAAGTCGGATGCACTATTCCTAACATCCTCCCCTCAATCCCCTCCCATCAAGGGAGGGGAAGCTGCAATCTCACCTTCAGTCACTCCCTCTCCCCGTGTGGGAGAGGGTTGGGGTCAGGGGAGACTATTCATACACCAGTTGCAGTCCCCGTCCGACCGCCCTGTTAAGGGCTCCGTCGAACTTTTCCTCGACTCCTTCAGTCAGCAGATCAAGGTAGTTGATCTTTTTCTTGGGCGGCAGAATCACCTCCGGCTCCCCGGATATGCCTGCAAGCTTTCCAGCCTCTTCGATGGCATCCTGCAGTGTGCCCAGTTTATCAACAAGTTTAAGGGATTGTGCCTGCTCGCCTGACAGCACCCTGCCATCGGCGATTTTGCGGACCTCTTCTTCAGGAAGTTTTCTGCCGGTTGCAACAGCCTTCACAAACTGGTTATGGGTGCTGTCGATCACCGATTGGAACATGGCCTTGTCCTCGTCGGTCAGGGGCCGTGACGGGGAACCGGAATCTTTATACCTGCCGGTCTTAATGGTATGGGCCTTGATGCCGATCTTGTCCATCAGCGCCTCGATGTTCGACAGCTTGATAATGACGCCGATGCTGGCGGTAATGGTTCCCGGGTTGGCATAGATCAGCGTTGCCGGGGCCGAGATGTAATACCCGCCTGAAGCGGCGAGGCTCCCCATTGATACGACGATCTTCTTTTTGGCGGCAAACGTCTTGACCTCCTGGTAGATCTCCTGGGAAGGCGCCACGACGCCGCCGGGGGAATCAACCCGCAGCACGACCGCCTTTACGGAGTCATCCTTCAGAAAATGACGCAGTTGCCGGACCGTTTCCCGGGAGTCGAGAATCATCCCTTTGACTTCGACCAGGCCGACCCCCGGCTTGCCGGGGCTGAAACTGGATCTCCCATCATTTTGCAGGGCGATTGAGGCAATTTTAACCGATACGGCAAACAATATCCCGAGCGCCAGTATGATACCGGCAAAAATAAGCACTATCTTTTTTGTCATCCGTTCCACCCCAATACTATTCTCATGCGATGTTAATACAATTTTAGTTTTAATGAAAACAGTGAATCTGCTAGAATAATGAGCATGAACATTCTCGTCATGTCAGACACTCACGGCAACTCTAATCTGGCTCTGAAAGCCTGTCAATCGGCCAATGCCGACACAATCATTCACCTGGGGGATGGCGGCGACGACGCAGACCTTTTGTCTCACGTCATGGGTGTCTGCGTCATCGCAGTTGCCGGAAACTGCGACCGCGGCTATGAAGCGCCGCGCGAACGCCTCTGGGAATGTGCCGGAAAAAGGATTCTGCTGACGCATGGCGATGCCTATGGCGTTAAGGGCGGCATGGGAAGACTTGAACAGCGGGGGAGAGAGCTGGGGGTTGATGCGGTGCTTTATGGGCATACACATATCCCGGCAATACACGAGTTATCAGGAATTCTGTTTGTTAACCCGGGAACCCTGGTATCCACCTCTCACGCGACCTGCGCCATGCTTGAAATCAGCGACGCTGGTATTTCGGCCCGGATATTCGATATTCCCTGACCTCGTGACGCCAGAGGCGACCTGCTCACGGGATTTCGCGATGAATCGCTTCATGCCCCTTGTGCATGGCCTTTTCAAGACGGCGCCGACGCGGCAGGGTAACGATGAAGGCGACCGGTCCGGAGAGGACATAGGTCAGCATGATCGCAAAGGTCATCACGACCGGTTCTGCCGCCACAACGATCAGCAGGATAACTCCCAGAAGCAGGAATCCGAATGACTGGCGCTTGATCAGGGCCGGATCCTTGAACGAGTAATAACGAAAGCTGGAAACCATCAGAAAGGCGAGGGAGTAAATCAGGATGATAATGGCCAGGCGCTTGTAGGAACTGGGCCAGCCGAAATGGTGGAACAGAAGAACCGTAGAAGCAACCATGCTGGCCGCCGCAGGGATCGGCAGACCGACGAATCGCTTGCTTTCGACCGTATTGACCTGAACATTGAAACGCGCCAGCCGCAGGGCTCCGCAGACCACAAACAGAAACGCAGCGACCCACCCCAGTCGTCCAAAAGGCTTCAGCGCCCAGGCATACATCATCAGCCCGGGGGTTACTCCGAATGCCACCAGATCTGCCAGCGAATCATATTCCACGCCGAACTTGCTGGTTGTGCCGGTCATACGGGCAACCTTGCCGTCCAGGCCGTCGCAGATGGCAGAGATGAAAATCCAGATCGCCGCAGCCTGATAGTTGCCGTTCAGGGTCGAAACCATGCTGTAGAAGCCGGCAAAGAGGCTGCCGGTGGTCACCAGGTTCGGCAGAATATAAATGCCGCGCTTGATGCTTTCAACTTTCTCCGAGGTTTCTTCTTGAGGATCAAGACTCATTGTTGCCCCGCCCTATCAATCACCCGAGATGTCCCAGAACCGTCTCTCCAGCCACCGTCAGATCACCCAGCCGCACCTGCGAAATCACGTCAGCCGGCAGAAATACGTCAACCCGAGAACCAAAACGGATCAGGCCGTACCTCCCGCCACGCTGCAGCAGATCCCCCACCCGCGGATAACAGATAATCCGCCGGGCGATCAGTCCGGCGATCTGGACAAAAGCAATTTTCACGCCGCCTGGCGTTTCCAGGACGACAGCGTTACGCTCATTTTCAAAGGAGGCCCGGCCATCCCGAGCATCAAAAAAACGTCCCTGGCAGTAGCTGATCTCGGTCACCTTCCCGTCAAACGGTGAACGGTTGACATGCACATTGAAGACCGACATGAATATGCTGATTTTCAGGGCGGCACATCCAAGCGGAGACTCCTGCACCACTTCATTCACGATCACGGTACCGTCGGCAGGGGCCACGACAGCCGCCGGATCATTGGGCGGAACGCGCTCCGGGTTACGAAAGAAGGAGATCACAAAGGCCGACACAAGAACCGACAGCACCGCCGGTATAGCGAGCACAAGCGAACCGAGGAAAACCGAGGAGACAACCAGAAGGAGCGCCAGAGCCAGTGTAAATACAATAAACGGATAACCTTCCCGTGCAATCGGCCCGTTATTATTAAAATCCATTATACCTGCCCGTGGAGCGGAATAGATGCGGGGACACCCCTTCCACCGAATACCAGGCAAAAGGGGTGTCGATTATCAAAAGCAGAGAACTAGTTCTTGGTTTTATCGACGATCTTCTTGATCCATGGCATCATGCTGCGCAAACGCTCACCGACAACCTCGATCTGGTGGGCGGCATTCAGGCGGCGGCGGGCCGTCATTTCAGGGTAATTGGACGCACCCTCGAGAATGAACTGCTTGGCATAGCTGCCGTTCTGGATATTGGCCAGACACTCCTTCATGGCGGCACGACTCTGATCGTTAATGACCCGGGGACCGGTCACATACTCGCCGTATTCGGCATTATTGGAGATCGAATAGTTCATGTTGGCGATGCCGCCCTCATACATCAGGTCGACGATCAGCTTCAACTCATGCAGGCACTCGAAATACGCCATCTCCGGGGCATATCCGGCTTCCACCAGGGTTTCGAACCCGGCCTTGACCAGTTCAACAGCGCCGCCGCAGAGTACGGCCTGCTCGCCAAACAGGTCGGTCTCGCACTCCTCCTTGAAGCTGGTCTCGATCACGCCCGCCCGGCCGCCGCCGATGGCGCTGGCGTAGGAGAGCGCCACTTCACGGGCCTTGCCGGAGGCATTCTGGAAAACCGCGATCAGGTCAGGTATTCCTCCGCCCTTGACAAACTCTGAACGGACCGTATGGCCGGGGGCCTTGGGGGCGATCATGATCACGTCCAGATCGGCACGGGGCACGATCTGGTTGTAATGGATGGCGAAACCGTGGGCAAACGCCAGGGTGGCGCCCTTCTTCAGTTTCGGCTCAATCTCGGTACGATAGAGAATCGACTGAAACTCGTCGGGAGTCAGAATCATGACCACATCGGCCGTTGCAACCGCTTCGGCAACGGTGGCAACCTTGAGACCGGCATTTTTAGCCTTAACGGCGGAAGCAGAGCCCTTACGCAGGGCAACCGTCACATCAACACCGGAATCCTTGAGATTGCAGGCATGGGCATGGCCCTGGGAGCCGTATCCGACAATGGTAACCTTTTTCTTTTTGATCAGCTTGAGATCACAATCACGATCATAATAGACATTCATCCTGGCACATCCTCCACACTGAATTTTGTCCGGCAAACCGGCCGAACTTCCTGTAAAAACAGACGTTATACTTACTATATTAGTATCCTGCTGTCAATCGAATTGCACGGCGGCACCCGCCCTGAAAAACCGCAGCCGCCCGGACGCGACGCGACCGGACGGCTGTCAGGGGAACTGAAGCGCAAAGCGTTTCTAGCCTTTCCATCCTTTTGCGCCTCGGCCGATCGCCACCGCCCCGGTCCGGACAAGCTCCTTCAGTCCGAGCGGCCGAAGCAGCTCCAGAATTGCATCGATCTTCTGGGGCGCACCGGTTGCCTCGATGGTGTATGATTTAGGCGTAACATCAATGATCTTGGCCCGGAATATATCTACGATCCTCAATACCTCGGCCCTGCTCTCATCTTCTGCCGTGACTTTGATCAGCGCCATTTCACGCTCAATGGCGGTCCCGTCAGTAAAATCAAGCACCTTGAGCACATCGATCAGTTTGTTGAGCTGCTTGTTGATCTGTTCGAGAATTTTTTCATCCCCGCGGGTGACAATCGTCATCCGTGACAGCCCTTCCTCGTTGGTCGGCGCCACAGTCAGGGAATCAATATTGAATCCACGGCCGGAAAAGAGCGAGGCGACACGGGAAAGCACGCCGAACTCATTTTCAACCAGTACAGAAAACGTATGTTGCATGGGTTATTCCTCCATCCAAAGATAAGCGGCAAAGTAAAATGCTTCAAGCGCACGGCGCGAGAGGCACGAGGAGCGAGTCGCACTATCGCGTGCGTCGCAGCGACGATGGCCGCGAGCAACACAGCGATTGGACATTTGACGAGACGCTCTATGCGTTTAAGACCATTTCATTGAGCGACGCCCCTGCCGGAACCATCGGCAGAACCTTCTCCTCGCGGGCTATTTTAAACTCCATGATCACCGGCCCATTTTCGGCAAATGCCTTCCTGATGACCGACTCCACATCACCCGGTTTCGATGTGCTGAAGCCCTTGGCACCGTAAGCCTCGGCCAGCTTGACGAAATCCACCGGCAGTTCCATGCAGGTCTGGGAGTAGCGTTTGTCGAAAAACAGCTCCTGCCACTGCCGCACCATGCCGAGGAAGTTATTGTTGAGGATGACGATCTTGACCGGCAGCCGGTTCTGCACCAGCGTGGCCATTTCCTGGATATTCATCTGAACGCCGCCGTCACCGCAGATAGTGATAACCTGGCGGTCCGGGAATGCGGCCTGGGCCCCCATGGCGGCCGGCAGGCCGTAGCCCATGGTGCCGAGGCCGCCCGACGAAAGCAGGGTGCGCGGCTTGTTAAACTGGAAGAACTGGGCCGTCCACATCTGGTGCTGGCCGACGTCGGTGGAAATAATTGCATCGGGATCGGACAGTTCACGCAGCTTCTGGATCACGAACTGCGGCTTGATCACGGTGGTGCTGCTCTTGTAGCTGATCGGGTGCTTGGTTTTCCACCCGGCAATATCCTCATGCCATTGCAAAAGCCCCGCCTTGAACTCGGCAACCTTGTCTTTCAGCTTGTCAGCCTGCTTGATCATCTTGGCCAGAACATCCCTGACGTCGCCTACGATCGGCAGATCAACACGGACGTTCTTTTTGATCGAGGTCGGATCAACATCGACGTGGATGATCCGGGCATGGGGTGCAAACGTAGCCAGCTTGCCGGTTACACGGTCGTCAAACCGTGCTCCGATCGCCACAATCAGATCGGAATGGGTCATGGCCATGTTTGCACAATAGGCGCCATGCATACCGAGCATTCCAAGGGAGTTGGGATCGTTCTCGGGGAACGAACCGAGCCCCATCAGGGTGGTGGTCACCGGAACCGACAGCTTGCGGCAGAGCGCCGTCAGCTCTTCTGCGGCATTGCCGAGCACCACCCCGCCGCCCACATACACCACGGGACGGCGCGACTCCAGCATCATTGTCACCGCTTTCTCAACTTGGCGCGGATGGCCGGCTGTCGTCGGCTTGTAGCTGCGGATCTCGACCGTCTCCGGGTAGACAAAATCGGCCTGGGCGATCTGGACATCTTTCGGGAGGTCCACAAGAACCGGTCCGGGGCGGCCGGTCCGGGCGATGTAGAAAGCCTTCTTCATGATCGTCGCCAGATCCTTGACGTCTTTGACCAGAAAGCTGTGCTTGGTGCAGGGACGGGTAATACCGATGATATCAACCTCCTGGAAGGCGTCGTTGCCTATCAGCGGTGTCGGCACCTGACCGGTGATGATCACCATCGGAATCGAGTCCATGTAGGCCGTGGCGATGCCGGTCACGGTATTGGTGGCTCCGGGGCCGGAGGTGGCAATGGCCACACCGACCCGCCCCGTCGCCCTGGCATAGCCATCAGC
>DCNF01000032.1:19723-23054 GCA_002322035.1 Geobacter sp. UBA1603 | reverse complement strand
AACGGCTACCTGAAGATGATGCACACCCCGTCAAGCCGTCCGAGCAAGACCGACCCGACCGGCATCTCCTGCGTTGTGCCGCACTGCTCGCACATCGACCACACTGAGCACGATCTTGACTGCGTCATCACCGAGCAGGGTCTGGCAGACCTTCGTGGCCTGGCACCGAAGGACCGTGCCCGCCGGATCATTGAAAAGTGTGCTCACCCCGACTACAAGGATCAGTTGAGCGAATACCTCAGCATTGCCGAACACGAGTGCCTCCGTCGCAAGGTGGGCCATGAGCCGCAGCTGTGGGACCGCGCCTTCAAGATGCATCTCAACCTTGAGAAGAACGGCACCATGAAGCTCAAGAACTGGGATGTAAAGGTTGACCTCTGCGAGTAGTCTGCTGCTGTTTTGCCCTTCAGGCCCCGCCGGGAAACCGGCGGGGCTTTATTGTCAGGACCGGCGTATTTCACACTTGAACTTGTCTTGCAGTTATGATTTAACTACCCCGTTAATCGTTGTATCAAGCTGAATCACTCCAGTCTGCGGGTAGGACACATGGCAGATACCATAAGCGGATTTAAAGGCGCAGTGGCCGGGCTTTCCCTGACGGATGTTATCCAGCTCAAGGGACACAACAAATACACCGGAGCCATAACCGTCGAATATCTCGGCCGCGAGGGGATCATCTATTTCGTCGATGGAGAGATCATTCACGCTGAGCTTGGTGATCAGAGCGGCGAACAGGCGATATACGAAATCATCAAGTGGCCCGGTGGCACCTTCAATATTCATCCTGAGCTCACCTCGAACGTCTGCACTATTCATTACCGCACGGATTTTCTGCTTCTCGAGGCCCTTCGCCGCATGGACGAGGAAAACGCCGGTGCTGTAGCACCATCCGGTGAGCCGGGGCCGAGCGTCACGCCCCGCCGCACCATGAGCAAGGTTGCTGCCCGGCTGCAAGAAATCGGTGCTGTAACCTATGCGGTCTTGATGGACAAGCAGGGATCCCCTTTGCAGGACAGCAGTATTGAAGCAGTTGCCCTGGCTGCCAAGGGTATGTTTCTCTCTAAAACCGGCAACCAGGTCGGTGATTTGATGGGGCTGGGCGAGATCAAGGCTGCGGCGGTTCATACCGCCAACTTTCAGCTGCTGCTGTACGATTCAAAACATCACTACCTGAGCATAGCTGTTAAGCCCGACTGCAGTCTGGAAAACGTCGAAGCGGAGATCAAGGCTGCGCTGGTCCCCGGCAGGTAGGAGATTTTCCCATGCAGGAAATACTACGTCATATCAACAGCGTCGAAGGAGTGATCGGCAGTGCCGTGTTCAACGAGCGCGGCGGGATTGCCGCCAGCGCTTTCCCAGCCCTGGTCGACGAGCCCGCCCTGAAAAAGGCTGCGGCTCTGATGCTTGAGTGTGCTCATGGGCTTCAGATATCTCAATCGCTCGATATTCTTGACCTTCGTTATGCTGAAGGCCGGGTGATCGTCAAGGCATTCCCGGGCGCCCTTCTCTGTCTCCTCTGCGCCAAAACGGTCAACCTGCAGGTGCTTTCGATCACCCTTAATCTGGCGGTAAAGAAGCTGGAGTCTCTGCTGCCGTCGCTGGACGAGGCGTCGTCATCGACCGAAGCGGATAGCGATGACGGTACGGGCGTCCTAAAACTGCGCATTAGCCATCTGGCAAACCGCGAGGCCAGTAGCAGCTTTGATTCGCTCGGTATGATCGCGGTCAGCCAGCCGACGGCCAAATACATCACGGAATTTTACAAGGCTCCCTTCAAAAAGCTGACCCTTGCCAATTCGGCATCCGGAACCAAAGGGACGTTTCCGGTGATGGTAATGAATGACATCGATCAACTGTTTGATGGGACGATCATCGTTGGGCCGGGAATCGAAAAGAAGCTCAAAGTTGCCGAGGGCGACAAGATCGAGGTGACGCTCGGGTAGCTGTTTCAGGTGGTGACGATACGGAAGAGGGGTAACGTGTCCGGTTTCGGAGGGTGTTATCCCTCTTTTTTTGCCTTGAGGTGAGCCTTGGGATGGGACTTGTCATAGACCTCCATCAGCCGATCGATGGTGACGTGGGTATATTTCTGGGTCGTTGAAAGCGATGCGTGCCCGAGCAGTTCCTGGATTGAGCGCAGGTCCGCCCCCCCCTCGAGCATGTGGGTAGCAAACGTATGGCGCAGCACATGCGGTGAAATCCGTTTGAAGGAGGCGATTGCCAACACATGATAGTCGACGATCCGGGCCACACTCCGCCGATTGATCCGGTTCCCGCGCGTATTGAGAAATATCGGCCCGGCACCGCCCTGTGCCCCCCGTTCAGCCAGATACTCGCGCAATGCCGATAATGCCCGGCTTCCGACCGGAACAATCCGCTCTTTGCCCCCCTTGCGCATCACCCGTACCATGCCGCCTGCAAGATCAAGATCGCCAATATCCAGCCCGGTCAGTTCCGATACCCGCAGGCCGCTCGAATAGAGCAGCTCCAGAACGGCCCGGTCGCGGGCAGCGTGCGGTGAGTCACCGGGAGGGGCTTCCACCAGGGTTGTGATCTGGTCGATATCAAGGTGGAACGGCAGCCGCTGCTCTTTTTTCGGTGTGGCGATCAACTCGGCCGGATTGCGCTCCAGTATTCCGCGCCGGAGCAAAAACCGGAAAAAACTCCTGATGGCAGCGAGCTTCCTGCCGATGGTGCTTTTTCGGTCCTGTTCACGGGTAGCGCGTTGCGCCAGGTAGCGGCGCAGCAGCAGATGGTCGACCGCTGCGGCGTTGGCTGCTTCGCCCCGTTCGCTGATTACAAAGCAGGCCAGTTGCTCCAGATCGCGGCGATAGGCTTCCAGCGTGTGAGGTGACACGTTCCGCTCGCTTTCCAGATAGCGGCAGAACAGCGTGATCTGGCCGGCCAGCGTTTCCACGGGACTACTCAAAGGGGGGGAGGGGGCTGGTCTGCCGCCACCCGGATTCATCCTGATATTCCCACGTTTGACGGAAAGCCTGGGTTTTGATTCTGTTGGAGGGGAGAATGTAATATTCAAACTCGGCCAGCACGTCGCCTGACTTCTTTTCCGGGAAGCACTCCGTCGTCAGGATCCGGTAGTCGGTGATGGTCACGCCGCGCCGTTTGAATTCAGCGGATGCCTTGAGAAAGGCATCGCGCAGGTCGCTGCGCAGATAGGCCATGCCGGCGGCTTCAATCTCATGCCAGCGCAGCATCTTGTTGTACCCCTTGGCACTCTGCTCAAACTCCTCGCGCATGCCGCCGTGTCTGGTTGAAGCACACCCCGCAGCCGCCAGGCAGAACAGCAGGCAGGCTGTCTGCACAATCTTCC
>DCNF01000032.1:13559-19657 GCA_002322035.1 Geobacter sp. UBA1603 | reverse complement strand
TTCCAGCTGTCTGATGTGATTGATCAGTTCCAGAGCAAGCTCGCAGCGCCCGAAGGGCGGCACCAGATAATAGCCGCCGCACGTGTCAAACGTGGCCGAAATCAACTCCCGGGCGATGGCCAGTCCTTCTGCCACGCCGGCCTCTTTTTCCAGGCCGGCCATGCGCCGGCGGATCTGCTCGGGAATGCTGATGCCGGGGACCTCGTTATGCAGGTACTCGGCATTCCGGCTGCTGACCAGCGGCATGATCCCGACCAGGATCGGGATACCGATGTCAGTGGTCTCTGCACACATTTCGAAAAACAGGGCTGGATCGTAAATCGGTTGAGTCTGGGCAAACACCGCGCCGTTATCGACCTTTTTCCGAAGACGGCCCGCCTGTACGGCCATGTTGCCCGAGTTGGGATTGAAAGCCGCGCCGATGGTAAAACCGGTACCCCGGCCGATCGGGCTGCCGATGGCGTTGACACCACGGTTCATATCGGCCAGCAGTTTGATCAGGGTGAAGGAATGCAGGTCAAAAACCGATTGTGCACCGGCATGGTCTCCCATGCTGGCTGGATCGCCGGTTACCGCCAGGATTGAGCGGATGCCAAGCAGGCTTGCCCCCATCAGGTCAGACTGCATCCCGATCAGGTTGCGGTCCCGGCCGGTGATATGAGCAATCACCTCGATGCCGACTTCGCGCTGAATGATGCTTCCCAGGGCAATATTGCCCATTCGTGGCCGTGCCAAGGGGTTTTCGGCCAGATTGATGGCATCGGCACCGGCAGCCTTGAGGCGCCGGCTCCCATCAATGACCGCGCTGCAGTCCATCCCTTTCGGCGGATCAAGCTCAACGGTAATCACCCGCCGCCGTCCCCACTGTTCAAGGAAAGAAGGAGCCGTTGCTGAAGCTGCTTCAGCGTCGAAATTGCCGGAAGCCATGCTCTGTTTTGGCCGGGGTGCCGGTTCTCGCCCCTCAAGGGCCCGTGCCAATGCGGCAATGTGATCGGGGGTGGTACCGCAGCATCCGCCGATCAGATTAGCTCCGGCATCGGCCATTTCCCGGGCCATGGCGGCAAAATAGTCTGGCGTAGCCCGGTAGATGTAGCGACCGTCGCGGTATTCGGGAAATCCGCTGTTGGCGTAGGCGGCTATCGGCAGCGTGGTCAGCGAAGCAAGCCGACGAACGACCTTGAGCAGTTCCAGGGGACCGGCACCGCAATTGGCCCCCAGCAGATCTGCACCGGCAGATTCCATCGCCGCGCAGAATTGCTCGACCGTTGTCCCATCACCGCTTCTGCCCCCTTCCAGAAAAGCCATTGAACCGCAGACCGGCAGGCCGGTACTCCGGGCGGCCCGTACAGCGGCCAGCAACTGGTCCAGTGCCGGGAAGGTCTCCAGCAAAAGCAGGTCGACACCGCCATCGGCCAGTGCCTGGCACTGCTCGCCGAAAATCTGCTCCATCTCCTGGGCCGAAAGGGCCGGAGCATCACCCCTGCTTCGGGGGAGCGGCCCGACCGAGCCCGCCACCAGCAGTGTCCCGGCCGCTTCCCGGGCAATCGCAGCACCGGCGCGGTTGATCTCGACCACCTTGTGCCCCAGCCCGATTGCTGCCAGCCGGGGGAAATTGGCGCCGAACGTGTTGGTCTCTATCACCCGGGCTCCCGCCGCAGCATATTCCCGGGCCAGCTCGCGAACCAGTGAGGGGCGGATCAGGTTGAGATGCTCGAAATTGCTGTCAAGGCCGATGCCGCGGGCATAGAGCATCGTGCCGATTGCCCCGTCGCCGGCTATAACCCGGGTGCGCAACAGTTCGGTAATCGTGATCGGGGCTTTCATATTGCCGGATTCCGGTTCATCGTGTATAAATACATTTTTATGTCCTACCCGTCCTAGTCAGGAGTTGACTGATGCATGCAATGATTCAATGGCTTGTGGACACTATCAGTGCCATGGGCTACCCCGGCATTTTCCTGCTGATGGCTATGGAAAGTTCAATTATTCCGGTACCGAGCGAGCTGGTTATGCCGCCGGCCGGTTACCTGGTCCATCAGGGCAAGATGAACATGGCTCTTGCTGTGCTGTGCGGTACCGTCGGAAGCCTGGCCGGAGCCTATGCCAACTATTATGCCTCCCAGTATCTGGGCCGTCCGCTGATCCTCAAGTACGGGAAATATGTCCTGATCCCACCCGATAAATTTGAACGGGTTGAACAGTTTTTTCTGCGCCATGGTGAAATTTCAACATTTATAGGCCGCCTTTTGCCGGTGGTACGGCACCTGATCTCGATCCCGGCCGGCCTGGCGAGGATGGATCACCTCCGCTTCTCGCTCTACACTCTGGCAGGTGCCGGAATCTGGTGCACGATCCTGACCCTGATCGGCTATGCCATCGGCCGGGAACAGCAGTTGATCATGCAGTATTCCCACAAGGCCCTGTTCTGGGTGCTCATGTTCAGCGCCGGCCTTGTGGCGGTCTATGTCTGGCGCCAGAAACACCGGAGCAGCGGACGCTAGTTAACCTCAAATCGATTCAGAACGCAAAAGGAAATATGCCATGCAGATGAAGCGCTCCAAGCGGATCCACTATATCGACGTCACGTTCAGCGTTCCCGGTCGGTCGGTACAGGGTTTTACAACCCGTCACGAAGGGGTTTCCCGTGCCCCCTACAATTCACTCAACCTGGGAATGGGGACCGATGACCAGAACTTTAATGTCGAAGGGAACCGGAGCCTGTTGGCCAACGCATTCGGCATCGGCCCCGACGCACTGGTGACGGTTCGCCAGACCCATGGCAGCGACATCCTGGTGATCGATGAGCAGAACGAGGATTATAGCCATTTTCTCGGTATTGAGAGTGATGCCATCATTACCAACCAATCAAATGTGATGATCGGCATCTGCGTTGCCGACTGCGTTCCGATCCTGCTCTGCGACCCGAAGAAGGGTGTCGTGGCTGCTGTTCACGCCGGCTGGCAGGGCACAGCGGCAAAACTGGCCGCAAAAACTGTTGCCGCCATGAAATCCTGTTTTGACTGTAACCCTGCTGAACTGCAGGCTGCCATCGGCCCCTGCATCGGCCCCTGCTGTTACGAAGTGGACGGTCCGGTTCGTCAGGCATTCCTTAACAGTGCACTACCCTGGGACCAGTTTTCCCGACCCTCCGGCGAAGGGAAATGGCAGCTTGACCTGCCGGCGGCCAATCGCGACCTGCTGCAGGGTGCCGGACTGCCGACTGCCTCGATTCAGGCCTCCGACATGTGCGTCTGCTGTCACCGGGAACTGTTTTTCTCATACCGCAGGGATAAGGGCGAAACCGGTCGTCAGATGGGATTCATCATGATTACCGAGCCGTAGCGCCCTGCCGGTGCCCAGCAATTGTTAGCGTTTTACATATTCCCAGGCAGTAGCGTGGTTCGGGGTTTCAGATGCTCGCAAAAGTCCTAAGCAGTGCTCTGATCGGTATTGATGCCATTCTGGTTGATGTTGAGGTCGATCTGGCCCCCGGTTTGCCCGCCTTTGCCACTGTCGGTCTTCCCGATGGCGCGGTCAAGGAGAGCAAAGACCGGGTGCGGGCAGCACTGAAAAACTCCGGTTACGACTTCCCGGCCCGCCGCATCACCGCCAACCTCGCTCCTGCTGACATCAAAAAAGAGGGAGCCGCCTACGATCTGCCGATTTCAATCGGTATTCTTGCCGCCACCGGCGTTGTCAAGCATGACCTGCTGCAGCAGTATATGCTTCTGGGAGAACTCTCGCTGGATGGCAGCCTCAAGTCGATCCGTGGTGCCCTCTCCATGGCGGTCGCCGCCAAGCGTGCCGGGCTGGCTGGCGTTATCCTCCCGGCCGAAAATGCCCCGGAAGCAGCGGTTGTCGAAGGGATCGCCATCATCGGCGCCGCGACCCTGGCACAGGTGGTTGAGTTTTTGAGCGGCAGGGTCGTGCTGGAACCACACCAGTTGAATCTGTTGGAACTGTTTACCAGCAGTTGCGACTATGGGGAGGATTTCAGCGAGGTAAAAGGGCAGGAAAGCGCCAAGCGTGCGTTGGAAATTGCTGCAAGCGGCGGGCATAACATCTTGATGATCGGCCCTCCCGGCTCCGGGAAAACCATGCTGGCGCGGAGGATTCCGACCATTCTGCCGCAGATGTCGTTTGAAGAAGCGATCGAAACCACCAAAATATTCAGTGTCAGCGGCATGATTGAAAAAGATCGCCCACTGATGGCGATACGCCCGTTTCGCTCGCCGCACCATACCATTTCCGATGTCGGGCTGATCGGTGGCGGCACCACGCCCAAGCCGGGTGAGGTTTCGCTGGCGCACAACGGTGTCCTGTTTCTTGATGAACTCCCCGAATTCAAGAAAAACGTGCTGGAAGTGCTGCGCCAGCCACTGGAAGACGGCAAGGTCAGCATTTCACGGTCGCTGGTATCGCTGACCTATCCAGCCCGCGTTATGCTTGTGGCTGCAATGAATCCCTGCCCCTGCGGATACCTTTCCGATCCGCTGCACCCCTGCAGTTGCACCCCGATTGCCATCCACCGGTACCGTTCACGGATCTCCGGACCGCTTCTCGACCGCATTGACATCCATATCGAAGTTCCGGCGGTCAAATACCGCGATCTTGCCGATCGCGGCGATGCGGAAAGTTCAGCCGCCATCGCCGCCCGGGTTGAACAGTCCCGCACCATCCAGGCGGAACGGTTCAAGGGGACAAAAATCCATTGCAACTCCCAGATGACGCCACGCTTCATCAAAAAATACTGCGAGCTGGATGCCAACGGCAACCGGATGCTGGAACTGGTAACCGATAAACTGGGGCTTTCCGCCCGCACCTACACCCGCATCCTCAAGGTTTCGAGGACTATCGCCGATCTGGACCGTTCAGAACATATCAGCGAGCAGCATATCGCCGAGGCGATCCAGTACCGGAGTCTGGACAGGAAGACAGCCTAGTCTTTTACTGATTCATCGAAATGTTTTTCTGGTATAATCCTGCATCCTGCCTCTCGGTAGTTTGAGTTGCCTGAACCGCAAAATACCCTTTCTTAAGCCCATCAACTCAAACAATTCCCTTGCGACTGCAACAATAATCTTGTAATGCACGATAACAATAATCGTGTAACAGCAAGGCAACCATGAAAACCATTCCGGCCCAACAACATCTGGCAGATGCCTGACTGTCCTGAAAAAACTGCAGGACAACGGGAAGAGTGTCATCAAGTCTACTGATCTCAAGCGAGTTCACCCCTACATGGATGGCAACGGCAGGATCTGTCGCTTTTTGATGAATGCCATGCTCGCTTCGGGCGGATTCAGTTGGACAATCATTCCGGTGGAACGACGCAAGGAATATATAGAAGCCCTGGATGCCGTAGAACTGTTGGGCAAGCTCATCCATCAATATTTTGGCGTTGAACTGCTCTGCGTTTTTACTTCTTGATAAACGTCCCGTTCCTGAATTCCTCAAACGCCGTCCGCAACTCCTCCTGGTTGTTCATGACAATCGGTCCCTGCCATGCCACCGGCTCGTTGAGTGGTCTGCCGGAAACCAGCAGGAAGCGCAGCGGCTTATCGGCCGTGGTAACCTGCACCGACTCTCCTTCGTGTTCGAGCAGTACCACCGTTTCCGGTTCACAGACACAGCGGCGCTCGACGTCGCTCCAGCCGCGCCCGACCACTTCGTACGCGTAGGCGTCACGGCGGTCGTCAAAGTAGCCTTCACCGTTGAGTACATAGGCAAAGCAGGTATGTCCCTGTGGCAACGGATGGACGAATGTTGTTCCAGCCGGCATGCTGACGTCGAGCATCTCCGGGTCAATGACGATGTCTTTTACCGGCCCTTCGACACCTGCAAGTGTGCCGGCCATAACCTTTACGACACTGCCATTTTCCAGGGTAACGGATGGAATCTCCGCCGCCTTGATATCCTGGTAGCGGGGTTTCATCATTTTGTGGCTGGCCGGAAGGTTGGCCCAGAACTGGAAGCCCCACATGGTGCCGGTAGGACTGATCTGCGGCATCTCCTGGTGGATGATGCCGCTGCCGGCGGTCATCCACTGGACGTCGCCGGCGCCGATGGTTCCCTTGTTGCCCATGCTGTCGCCATGC
>DCNF01000032.1:13127-13456 GCA_002322035.1 Geobacter sp. UBA1603 | reverse complement strand
AGGTATTCGTCCGGGTTTGATGTATGAAAATCATCGAGCATAAGGAACGGGTCGAACTGCGGAACCTGCGAGTAACCGAAGGCCCGCTTGAGATGAACTCCCGCACCTTCAATGGTGGGGCGGCTTTTAAACAGCTTCATAATCTTCCGTAGTGTCATACATATCCTTTCTGGAATATTTCTTCAATAGTCGTTACGGGTCGGTCCGGAGCCATTCCTTCGGGATAATCAGCGGTCAGGCTGTCGTGGATCAATCAGGTCTCCGGGAGGATTTTTATGTAACCATCACGCACACAATTCCATTGCCACTGCAACAATAATCTTGTAATG
>DCNF01000032.1:12867-13074 GCA_002322035.1 Geobacter sp. UBA1603 | reverse complement strand
ACAATAATCTTGTAATGCTCGATCATAATAAGTCGTGTAACAGCACGGCAATCATGAATACCTGGCTGACCCGACACCATCATCAGCGCCCTGTCCCCGGAGATGACGATGAACCAGAAACTTTACGCACGGGCGAATGCCCTGGCTCTCTTTACCATTTTTTACAATATCCTCGAAGGTGTGGTGTCAGTCTGGTTCGGCTTTACC
>DCNF01000032.1:12319-12671 GCA_002322035.1 Geobacter sp. UBA1603 | reverse complement strand
CCTAACCCTGATCCTGGTCATTACCGCACTGAACAACATTATCACCGGTCAGCGGCCGGAAACCACGCTTTCCGGGGTGATTATCTCCACCATCTCGATACTCTTCATGTGGTACCTGATTCGTCACAAGCGAATGATCGGATATGCGCTGAATTCAAAAGCGATGCTTGCCGATGCCGCCTGCGCACAGGCGTGTGTGTATCTCTCCATGGTTCTTTTACTGTCAAGCCTCGCATACACCCTGACCGGAATCGGATATATCGATTCGCTTGGCGCGCTCGGTATCGCCTGGCTCACCTACCGGGAAGGGAAAGAGTCGCTCGGCAAGGCAAAAGGGTTCTCATGCTGTTGT
>DCNF01000032.1:11129-12134 GCA_002322035.1 Geobacter sp. UBA1603 | reverse complement strand
ATCGGGGTTTGCGATGAAAGGCCGGCCGAAAGCCACCAGATCAGCCGCGCCGCTTTGCAGATCGGCCTCTGCCCGCTGCCGGTCATACCCGCCCGAAAGAATCACCGCTCCCCCGCCGTTGTCACGGAACGCCTTGACCATGGCACTTACTGTTACCGGCTCCGGCTTCGGTGCTCCCATGGCTGAATGATCGACCATGTGCATGTAGGCCATCCCAAGGCGGCCAAGGTCGGCAGCAAGCTGCGTGTACTGTTCACCAATCCCCTCATAGGTTCCACTCATATCATTGAAAACACCGTACGGCGAAAGCCGGACCCCGGTTCGCGAAGCACCGATGGCGCCGATGACCGCCTGTGCCACATCAAGGGCAAAGCGGTTGCGGCGGGTTGCATCGCCGCCGTAGTCATCGTCCCTTCGGTTTGACCCCGGATCGAGAAACTGGGTTATCAGATACCCATTGGCGCCATGGATCTCGACACCGTCGAAGCCTGCCTCCACAGCGGTCGTGGCGGCCCGTGCATACTCCGCTATGGCAGCAGACACCTCATCGCGCGTCATCTCCCGCGGCAGGTCGTAGGGTTGCTCCCCCTGGCTGTCGGTCCAGATTTTACCGTTCATGGCAACAGCCGAAGGAGCCAGTAACTCTGCTCCCACCGGCAGATTGAGTATTGATCCCACCCGACCGGCATGCATCAGCTGAATGAAGATACTCCCACCGCCGGCGTGCACAGCCTCGGTCACCAGGCGCCAGCCATCCCGCTGCTCTGGTGAGAATATCCCCGGTATACGGGCATATCCCAGGCCATTGGGAGAGGGTGACGTTCCCTCGGTGACGATCAGTCCGGCCGAAGCACGCTGACCGTAGTATTCGGCCATCAGACTGTTGGGGATATTGCCGGTGGCGCGGGAGCGGGTCATGGGCGCCATGACAATGCGGTTTTTGAGTTCAACAGCTCCCAGCCTAAACGGAGAAAAGAGTTTCATGTTGATCCCCTTCTGTTTATT
>DCNF01000032.1:2782-11115 GCA_002322035.1 Geobacter sp. UBA1603 | reverse complement strand
GTTCATGTGGTCCTCCTTGAGTGTGGTGGATGCTTCAACGCTGTTACGGCATGTCGAGCAGCCCTTTGATCCGTTGCCAGTCAGTTTCTTTCAGCGCCGTGATGGTGGTCCAGTAGTCGATGTTTTTGTTCAGGTAGCCGCTGTTCTCGGTCCCCATGAATTCAGTGACCACCGCCAGTTGGGGAGTGGTGCGGGGCAGTCTGGGTTCGAACAGGGCCGGGTTGACCCTGACAATCGGGGCACAGGTCGTGGTGCCCACTGCCACAACCTCATTCAGCCAGCCGGTGGTCTGGTCGTTGCGCAGGCAGGCCTGCTCGCCACGCTCCGTCGGTGTCAATTCCGCAAGCTGGCGGGTGTAGATATCGAGTTGTCTGCTGTTGACTTCCCGTTTCAGTCTGTAGGTATGGATCAGCGCCTTGAGAAAACGCTCCCGGTTCACCGGCAGGTATGGTTCAATATTCTTGCGCGAAATCAGCAGGATGCCACGCCCCTTGTTTTTCCCCTTGCTTCGGTCAATGCTGTCATACACCGGCAGGCCGCCATGCATGCCGATCTGTTCCGGCTGCTCGAATACCATGCTCATCGGGTCGGCGCCGTTGGTCCCCTCATCGTACCAGACGGCATCTCCCGGAGTCAGGGAACCGGCGCTGTTGATGTAAATGCTTGATTGGCGGGTTTCGCCGATGGCCCGCTCCTTCACGGCTGCCCCGTTTTTCTTCCGGGTGACCTCCTGCATCCTGAAACAGCCCAACAAAAGATAGCCATGCAGCGGTTCGTGCTTTGCGGCTGGTTTGCCCTCATTGTATGCTGAGCTCAAAAACGGGGCAAGACGAGGAGAACAGCCGAGGGGCGGATTTAATACCGGCGCCTGATTGACGACAGCGGCAATGGAACGCAGCTTCTGTTCAAATGTTTTTGCCTCGGCGCTTGTCGCGCCATAGGATTTGATCCGGTAGGGATTCAGCTCCATCTTCCACGGCTGCCACTCCTCCGGCGGCAGGGCAGAGCGCCCCGGGAACTCTGCCAGAGTTGCGCCGATCCGGTATGAACCGGCCGGTGCCGCATCGGGGCGGGGCGATTTCGGTGCTGCCGGTTGCAGCCCCCCTGTCGGAGAGCCACTCGGCCGGCCTGGTGGAGCCGGCTTTGCCGTTGCGGTCGGCCGTGAAGACGATGCCGGCCCCGAAACCTTCCGGATGCACCGGGCGATCTCATCCGTTTCGTCCAGCAGCATGGTGCAGCAGGTTTTGGCACTTCCTTTATTCTTCCCGCAGGTTTCTATCGCCTCGTCAAGGGTGGCTGCAGAAAGCGGAACAGACCATACTGTGCACAGTAATGCTGCAATGATGCTTGTTCTGATTAACATAGTGATCCTGAATGTTAGTTTTTCATCTTCTCTGCTGTTATGGATTTTGCGATGTGATACGCCTCCTGAAATGCTTTCCTGTACGATGCATTATCTTCCGGCAGGTGCCCCTTTTTGCTGCTGCTCTGAATCGCCCCGACAAACAGCCTGCTGCCGGTTGTTGTTGAGAAACATTCAATGTTGTACACATCAGGGATATTTGGCAGGGCTACCGTAAAGCGGGTTGACAGAACGCGTTGATCATAAAGCCCCATGCTGCCGTAGCTGATGCTAATGGCTGACTCATTCTTGTTGGCAAGCTTGAGGGCAATCGGGACTCCAAACGTCATTGCCAGGGTGGCAGGTGTAGTTTTTTCTTTTCTGGCATCCGCGGCGGAAAGTTTGTCCAGTAAACCGACGACAACTTCCAACGACTCTTTGTTGTGAACAAGTGCGATAATTCTCCCGCTGTCGGGGATGTCACTTTCTTTTACAATCTTCCACCCTTCAGGGTAGGTAAGCTCGTAACCGTTCCAGGAGTAGTGTTTGTCTGGTTCTTTTGCATCAGCGATGCATACCATTATGGTTACTGCAGTCGCCATAGCTGCAAATATCATATTATTTTTCATGAACTGACTCCTTGCAGGTAAAAGAACGCACCATGCTTTCACTGGCGACTGGTTATGGATTTCGCACTACGATTATGGGACTGAATTCATAATGTTCTGATCGAACCAATGCTGCCGTGGTTACTTGTACGGCACCCCTTTGGGACCTTCAATTATATATCCTATGCTATAGTAACAAAAAGAAAAAGCGGCGGTATTCCACCAATGTACTTTAACATTCAATGAAGAAGTGCCAACTTTTGTTGAGGTTATGGAGGAATCTGCGCTCAGATAATTAACTTTATCCCAGAGGATTTGTGAAACTGTCCAATTGTTTTTCAGCTGTGTTTGTATGAAAATATCATCATCACCTTTGTATCCCCATAAGAATGAACCATTATGCGTAACATTTATAACGCCTGAAGCACGACCACTCTCAAAATATATGTAGCCATCAGAATTTGGATCAGAGCGATTAAGTGAGTTGTTATGGTCGTATTGTAATTCATTTGCAAATTCATTTATTACGAGGAATTTTGAAACGATTTCCGGCGCTAGTTTCACATTAGTTATCGGGCTTTTTGTACCAGCGCTGTTTTTAATGTACACAGGAGCGGTTATGATGTTCGCAAATCCATCTGCATCAGGAATCGTCACCACCATCTGCTGGTCGGTATTCAGATAGCTGTCCACATGAGTGGCAACCAGGTCTCTGTTGTTGATAACCACATGTACCTCGTCCTGCTGGCGGAAACCGGTGCCGCTGATCAGAATCTGGCTATTAGGCCGAACAGGGCCGCTTGCATTCGGGTCAGCGGTTGTGATGGCGGTAATGGTGGGAATGGTCGCCTTGAGAGCTACTTCGACCACATAGTCAACCCGGGTCATCTGGTTGTTCTTGTTGGCCTTGATGTAAAAATATCCGGTAAGGTCACTGGCGGATGAATAGTCGGGCACTGTCATCTGGAACTTGTTTGAACTTAAGAAGGTGCGTTGCGCCTGTTTCTCAACGGTGTTGATCACAAAAAACACTTGGTCATCGGCCTTGAAATTGACACCATCAACGGTAATCAGTGTCCCGGGGTAGGCCGATTCAGGCGACAGGCTGTTCACGAACGGGTCTGTGGGACTGATGTTTGCCGAGGCGGGTGTTCCAGCCAATAGATTCTTCTGGTTGGCAGCTCCAGGAGCCGTTTTCATTATTCGTGCCGGTTGTACTGGTCGGTTCAAGGCAGCCTGTTTTGCTGCGCTGAACTTCTGTACAGCCGGAAGAGCAAGGGAGCGGATGCGCTGCGAGCCGGCAAGAGCGGTATCAGCCTTTGTTTTTTGCAGTGCCTGCAGTTTCGATGTTGCACTCGCGATCAGGCGTGCCTGAATCTGCGGTTCAATCTGTTTGCGGTAAGTATCGCGCTGCTGTTTGACCGATGCCAGGTACTGATCGAGTAATGCCTTGTTCACTTTGGGATAGGTGGCTTTGATTACACCGTTTGCCTGGCTGGAGCCGGAAATTTCAATCGTCCAGAGATACCCTTTGGCAACATCCTGTGCTGTTACATCGTAGGTAATTCCTGCTGCAGGAACATTTACCTGCCGGGAAGCGACAACCTGTTTCGTTGTCTGGTTGCGGATGGCGACGGTTACCGGCGCCCCCTGCCACTGGAGGGCGACATCAATCCTGCCGGGTGATGTTACGCCGATACCAACGCTTGCCATGTGGGGTGGTTTTCCGTCCAGTGTGAAATTCTGTTGCAGGACGTCTACAGGCTCCGGCTTTTTTTGCATCTGAGTTGACGGGGTGTTTGGCGCAGGTGATTGGACTGCTGGTGGGGCAGCTTGCTTCGCAACTGGAGTTATTGTCCTTTGCTGAAGAGCTGTGCCATGAGCAAATGAGCAGACTAATGTGACTGTTGAGAAGATAAAAAGTGATAATATGCGTTTCATAAGAGTCTCCTTGTCATCATTGTAGCACTAATTGTTACTTTCTTTTACCGGGCTTCATTGTTTTATTTGGTTCTTCGCTGCAGTAATTCCAAACGCCTGTAATAACTCCTTATCAGGGTGTAATAGGTGGCCGTGGCAGTTTGGCTACGGCGGTAAACTCAATGGCGTGATCATGGCGAATCGTGTTTTTAGTTGCGGGGTTGTTGCTCGTGATAATGATGAGTCCCGAGTAAGCTTCAATGTGCTGCAGAAGGTATGATACTACCTGATTGGAATACTTCTCATGTGAATCCTGGACATTGGTACGGCCCCCGAACAGGACGTCGGCCTCATCAAATAAGAGTATCCAGTTCCCGGATTCAGCTCTTGCAAAAAGCCGGTCCAGATTTTTCTCGGTTTCGCCAATGTATTTGCTGGTCACAGAAGCAAGATCAAGCCTGTACAGAGGCAGCGCCAGGTGGCTGGCAAGGAGTTGCGCTGAATGAGCCTTGTCCAGAGATGGAGGACCGGAGAAGATTATTTTTGATCCTCTGCGATTCCCGGTTGCCTGTAGATGTTTAACCTGAAAGCTGATCTCCTGAATCTGTCTGACAACAGCAACGGGTTGATTTATGCCACGCCAGGCCGGATCAGCGACCTGTGTTGCATAACTATCCCGTGAGGTCAGTATAAAAAATACAGAACATATTAAAATAATAACAGTTTTTATGGCATCCCCCACATGTGGTCTCAACGGTTACCTGAAGCGGTAACGTGGAGTGATGTTTTGAGTAACCCATTATTTCGTAAAAGCGGCGCCATTGGTGCTGATGGCACACGGTATAAGGAGAGACAGCAAAAAAAGGGTTTGCACCGTCCTCATAATCTTTTCCCAGGCTTCATGGTCTTGCTGGCTTCTTCGTCGCAATAGCCCCAACTGCCGGTATAGGTGTTGCCGGAAAAGGTCAGGCGGATTTTGCCCCAGTAGAAACTCCCCTCTCGTTCCTCCGGACATTTGGATTTCGAAGAACTTTGGATCCAGAGACCGTCCATCGTGCCATCCTGCAACGTCCCGACCATCCTGCCGTCCTTCAGATTGAAACGTGCCCTGAATGGGTTGTTCTGCTCAATGACCATGGTGGTTCCGAATTCGGTGGTCCAACTGCCCCGCAGCCCCTTTCCGCCGCTGTCGGGTTGGTCGGGACTGGTTGGGCTGGCGCCGGTATTGGACGTATCTGCCGCAGCTTTTGCTTTTTTGGCAGCGGCCCGTGCCGCCTTCTCTTCGGCCAGTTTCTTGCGGACTCCCGGCACCAGTTTGATGCATTGCTGTACTTCGGATTTTGTGCCTTCCAGCATATCGTCACAGCATGCCCTGACATCACCTTTTTGTCGCGCACAGTGGTGCGCGGCATAGTCAGGATCGACATAATCGGCATCAGCAGGTTCCGCAAGTGCACTGAAAAAAGCAACCGCTGAAAGAAGGCTGATGATGTGGAATGAGTAGTTCATGTTCTTACCTCAGTGTTTACATCTCGTCATGGATTATGGATTGCCGTCTGCCGGCGTTTCTATTCGCAATATCCCCAGTGTTGCACACGGGTATCATAGGTATGCTTTGCAGCTGTCACTTCGATAATATTACCGTTTCGAAGGGTATGTTCGTGTTTTGCCCTGTCGCTGCAGATTCGTGCCGGTCCGACGCCGGCACCGCACCAGTAATCATGGGGGTATGTGCCGAATTCATTGCTGAAGGTTCTGAATTTGCCGCTGGCACAATATTTTTCATCGCCATATTCCAGTTTTGTTCCTGATGGAGCTTTAAGCCGTTCCGTTGCTTCACGCTGTGGAAGGGTGAACAGCATTTTTTTGTCCCGCACGCCATCAATGCCGCCCCCATAGGTATAGCCTTCGCGGGGTGGATTAATGAGCCCACCAATGAAGTCGCTCTTGACGGACCCGTCAGCATTGAAATAGTACGGACCGAATTTTTGTACCCAGGAGCGATCCTCAACCACATCGTACACAGCTTTTCTCCACTCCCGAGAGCAATTCAGTCCGAGGAACTGTGAAGGAAGATCCTGGAGGAACATATTGGCAACAAATTCCCCTTGGCAATAGAGACCGTTTGAGTATTGGTTACAACAATTGTCATGGAAGATGGAGCCAACGGAAACTCGTGCATCGACAGTACAGTCAGGGTTGATTCTGGTCACAAACTCTGGCTTGAAAGGAATTTCGCCCAATAGTTGGGTTGCACAGCCCCGTCCTGTGGCCCCAAAGCAGCGCTCGGCACCCATTGGAAGGGGGGTCTTGGGAGCGATCACTCGTGCAAGTTGTGTGACGTCGCAGCGAGCTTCGCCGAGAGCGGTAAAAATACTGACGCGTTGCTCGGGAGTCAGTCGTCCAAGGTACTGATCCCGTCTGGCCATATCCGTTTTGGGATAGATGGTTCTGATCATGCCGGAATTTGCATTGCTGACAATGATCGAATAAACTGCGCCGCCCTGCTGAATATCTGTCGCTGTTACCGTATATGACAGCCGGGCTAACGTTGATCCGGTTTTTGTGAACGCCTGAATCTGGCCGGTAACCTCGTTGCGTAGCCCGATGTAAAGAGGCGGGGGTGGGGCATTGGCAGCCGGACGAGAATAGATCGAAAGATCAACAACAATTGGACCTGTTGAGGTCACTGCAATAGCATGCTGAAAATTTGTGCCTTGAAATGAGGCCTGTTTGATGTCCACAAGCCCTTGCATTTGAGGGGACGGTGGAAGCGGTGCGATTTGAGGCTGGCTCGCTGGTGTTGCTGTGGTGCTGGAAGGCGATGTTTTGGGAATCACATGCCTCTGACCGCCCGGTATCGGTGCTGCGGCGGTGAGCAGCGGATTGAGCAGTGTTGCGATTGAAAGCACAGGGATACATACGTTGATGATGTTTTTCATGTGAGCCTCCGCAGCGTTGGAAATGTTGACGGCCTTAATGGGACAAAAAAGATCGTGATGATTTAAAACGTGGTTACATCATAGGTGTGATTGTAAGAAAGGTCAAATCATTTAATCGTAGTTAGCTGATAAAAGCTGCTACTGCTGCCGGGGTGTTGTTGATTCTTTCGTCTCCGTGACATCATTACGGATTTCGCTTCCTGCGGCATCGCGTGCCTCTGCCGGTTGCTCAGCCGGTTTCCCGTCCTGTGGAGTCGCCGGTGCTGTCCCGCTGTTCTCCCGGGCAGAAGAGGTGGACCCGAACACCGGAGGGGTGCTGACACTCTGGTCGACTTTGCGCTGCATGCCTGCAATGTTAAGGTCGGACGCAAGGGCCGCCTGATACTCTCCCTCGGAGAGCACGCCCTTCTGCCGCAGCAGTTTCAGAATCATGTCCGAGCGTTTCATCACCTTGCCCAGGTTTTTATAGGGGTTGTAGGCCACCCGTGGACCGGGGAGCATGGCCGCCAGGAAAGCACACTCGCGCGGAGTCAGGGCCGAGGCAGGTTTGCCGAAGTAATAGCGACTGCCGTGGCCGATGCCGTAGACCATCGGACCCAGTTCGACCACGTTCAGATAGAACTCGATGATTCTTCCCTTGGTCAGTTCCTGCTCCATCCGGTAGGCCAGGTAGATCTCCTTCAGCTTGCGGGTGATGGTCTTCTCACGCGATAGAAACAGGTTTTTGGCGGTCTGCTGGGTGATTGTCGATGCACCCCGCTTGAGGCTTTTTTTCTCCAGGTCATACTTGATCGCCTCTTTGATCGCCTTCACGTCAAAGCCCTCGTGCTTGTAGAAATTGGCATCCTCGGCCAGGATCACCGCCCATTTCATAACCGGCGGAATGCGGCCTGACGGTGCCCAGTTGGGATTTTTGGGGCCGACGACAAAGGGATGGTATTCCCCCTGCCAGTCCTTGACCTGGATGGTGGTCGAAAATTTTTTGTCGGCCAGGTCGGAGACCGGCGGCAGCAGTGCCAGCGAGATGCCGATGTAAGCCAGATAGGTACAAACAGCGAGGAATGCATAGAGGGCTAATTTTTTCATGGTGGTGTTGTAGCAGAATCCGCTGAAAAGAAAAAGCCCCGAGCCACTCCGCTGTGTCAGGTCAATCCGTGAATGCCGGCCGCCATTCACATTGCCGATAATCCGGTCTGTGTGAACCACGCAGATGTCCCAAGCAGATTGACAAACCACAGGTGGCGTTATTATATTCATTGAAAAGCCTATAAGGAGTTGTTTGATATGCCTGTCTATGAGTACCGCTGCACCAATTGCAGCCACCAGTTTGAGTTGCGTCAGAAATTTTCAGATCCGCCCGCCAGCGAGTGTCCGAAGTGCGGAAAAGCCGTCGAAAAAATGATTTCGGCGACAGCATTCAGTCTGAAGGGGGACGGCTGGTTCAACAGCGGCTACTGCCCCAAGACTGAAGCGCCGAAGCCGGCCGCCTGTGCCGGCGGGGGCGGTTGAGCGGTCTGAAGC
>DCNF01000032.1:0-2686 GCA_002322035.1 Geobacter sp. UBA1603 | reverse complement strand
CCTTCCGAAGCATCTTTACATCAGGTTTCAATACAGGCTACTATGCCGGACAGACTACCCGCATTCAGCGTGTCAGGTGACGCCATGATCGTCTCAACCCAGAAACCGTTTGAACAGATTCTGTCTGCCCTTGAGGGGGGAGAGCGGATTTTCATCATCGGCTGTGCCAAATGTGCCTCGGTCTGCAAGGCCGGTGGAGAGGAAGAGGTGTTCCGTATGCAGGACGCCCTGGCGGCGGCGGGCAAGGAGGTTACCGGCACCATCGTGATCGACGAGACCTGCCATATGCTCCGCACCGCCCGTGACCTGCGCTCGCGCAAAGAGCAGGTGGACGAGGCTGATTTTCTGCTGGTGCTCTCCTGTGGGGCCGGGATCCAGTCGGTGGCCGAACATTCCGACAAAAAAGTTATTGCCGGCACGGACTCCAAGTTTCTCGGGAACATCAAACGCTTCGGTCAGTTCGAACAGCGCTGCTCGCTCTGCGGTGACTGCCGGCTGAACGATACCGCCGGGATCTGCCCGGTGACAGTCTGTGCCAAGGGGCTCGTCAACGGTCCCTGCGGCGGAATGGAAGACGGCAGGTGCGAGGTCGACGCCGAGCAAACCTGCGCCTGGGTTGCGATCTATGAGCGCCTTGACCGGCAGGGGAGGCTTGAAGCGCTTGATAAAACCACAGCGCTCCGTGATTTCTCGCACAAACGGCACCCCAACAACTTGAGGCTGGATAAATAATGCTCTCGTCCCTTGCCCGCAAAATCAGCCAATCGAATTTTGTGATTACCGCAGAGGTCGCTCCGCCCAAGGGTTCAGGCATCGACGGGCTGCTGAAAGCCGCTGCATTCGTTGCCCCCCACGTCGACGCGGTGAACGTCACCGACAACCAGGGGGCTACCATGCGGATGTCGGCCCTGGCCGCTGCTGCGGTGCTGGTGCGGGAAGGGATCGAGCCGGTTCTTCAGCTGACCTGCCGTGACCGCAACCGCCTGGCCCTGCAAAGCGATCTGCTTGGTGCAGCGGCGCTCGGAATCCGCAATGTTCTGGCACTGACCGGCGATGCCATCGGCTGTGGTGATCACCGTCAGGGCAAGGCGGTCTTTGACCTCGATTCGGTTTCCCTGTTGAGAACGATCAAAGCGATGAACAGCGGCCATGACTTGAACGGGACCCCTCTTGAAGCAGCCACCGCTTTCTATTATGGTGCCGCGGCGGCCCCCGAAGTCGAGCCGTTTGCCGTCACCCTCCCAAAACTGGCGCAAAAAGCCGAGGCTGGTGCCGGTTTTTTCCAAACCCAGGCGGTCTTCAGCCCGGAAAAGCTGGCTGCCTTCTGTGAAGCGGTCAGTCCGTCAGGAGTTACGGTCATTGCCGGCATTCTCGTCCTTCGTTCGGCAAAGATGGCCGAATTCATTAACCGGAACATCCCGGGGCTGCGTGTGCCGGAAACCATTGTCGAACGGCTGCGGAGTGCTGACGACCCCGCTGCGGAAGGTATCAGTATCGCAGCCGACATGGCTGCCAGGGCCCGATCAATCTGTGGCGGGATACACATCATGTCGATGGGGCGCGACCATGTCGTGCCGGAGATTGCTCTCGCGGCCTCGTGACGCTGGTATGTACAGAATTCTCGCCTGCTGTCTGATGTGGTGATACAGTTTTTTACCCACAGTGCACATTTTTCACTCAAGCTAAAAGTCCTTTGTCCGCGGTAAATAATTTTTATTGACATTGTAAGGTACATTGTATACAACTCCCCGCACAAAAACTGAGTTCTATTCTCGGCAGGGGACTGGATGAGCGATTACAACATCGGGGCCAAGATCAAAAAGCTCCGTCTTGCTAAAAAACTGACCCTCCAGGCGGTGGCCCGCGAAACCGGCTTTTCGCCTGCCCTGATTTCGCAAATCGAGAATAACAATGTATCCCCCCCGATTGCCACCCTTTCCAAAATTGCCAAGTTCTTCGACGTCAAAATCGGCCTGTTTTTCGCCGAGGAGGAAGAAGAATGCCGTTTCGAGATCGTACGGGCCAATGAGCGCAAGGTTATCCCCCGGGTTATTTCACGGGCCGGCACCAGCCAGGGCTATTCCTACGAGTCACTCTCATTTCACAAGCAGAACAAGAAGATGGAGCCGTTCCTCCTGACGGTCACCGAAAAAGCTCTGGAAGAAAATACATACAGCCATGACGGCGAAGAATTTTTGTTTGTGATGAAAGGGACCGCCGAACTGCTGCTGGATGACCGCCGAATCTCGCTGTATGAGGGTGATTGCGTTTACTTTGACTCTGCTCTCAAGCATCGCCTGCTGTCCAAGGAAGGTGACGAGGTTAAGGTTCTGGCGGTTGTTGCCCGATAAACTGTTACCCTGTCTGAACGGCAGCTATGTACGCTGATATATAAACTTTACACATGGGGAAGGATGGCCACGATGTCGAAAACAGCACCCAAGCCGATGTTGAAGAACCCGTTTGATCCGCCCGAGAAGGTTGAGTTCACCATCCCGGGGGAGATTTCCAAAACCACCGGTGGCTATGAAGAGGCGATGAAGGAGGGCTATGAGCTCATCCAGCGCCCGGTCAAGTCGGTGAAGATCGAGCAGATCGAGAAGCAGCATTTCAAGAAGCGCATGACGGTCTGGGAGCGGCTCAAGGTGCTCTCCCCCAAGGACCCGAACGTCCTCTACCAGAACTG
>DCNF01000046.1:3971-12820 GCA_002322035.1 Geobacter sp. UBA1603 | reverse complement strand
GCGACCTGGTCTTCTTCGGCGCCTCAGAAACTGCGATCAACCATGTCGGCATCTACGTCGGCAACGGAAAATTCGTGCATGCACCGCGGCGGGGCGAAGAGATCAAGGTTTCATCGGTGGAAGAAAGCTATTTCGAAAGGCGCTTCGTCGGTGCCCGCCGCTATTTCCAGTAACAAGAGGCTATCATGGCGATAATCAAACCGTTCCGCGCCCTGCGCCCCCCCAGAGAGCTTGCCGAACATGTGGCAGCGCTCCCCTATGACGTCATGGATGTGGAGGAGGCCCGGACCATGGCGTCCGGCAATCCCAACAGTTTTCTGCACATTTCCCGGCCGGAAATCGATCTGCCGCCCGAGGTTGATCCCCACGACGACCGGGTTTACAGCCTGGGCCGCACCAACCTGAGCGAGTTCATCCGTCGGGGCATTCTGGTTCAGGAGAGCCAGGACTGTTTCTACGTCTATCGCCAGAAGATGGGCGCCCTGACCCAGACCGGCCTGGTGGTCTGCGCCGGCGTTGATGACTACCAGAGCGGCGTTATCAAGAAGCACGAACACACCCGGGCTGACAAGGAGGAGGACCGGGTCAGGCACATTGACGAACTTGATGCCAATGATGAGCCGGTTTTTTATCTGTTCCGCAGCTGCCGGGAAATCGAAGGGATCATCGAAGGGGTAGCCGCCGGAAAAGCGGAATACGACTTTACAAGCGACGACGGGGTCAGCCACGCCCTGTGGGTCATCGACGACAGCAGGCAGGTACAACGGCTGGTCACGCTCTTTGCTTCAATCCCTCGTCTCTATGTTGCCGATGGCCACCACCGCAGCGCAGCGGCCGGGCGTGTGCGCGAACTGCGCCGCACGGGGAACCCAAGCCATACCGGGCTGGAGGAGTACAATTTCTTCCTGACCGTCATCTTCCCTGAAAACCAGCTGCACATCATGCCCTACAACCGGGTGGTCAAGGATCTGCATGGCAGAAACATCGCCGAGTTCATCGCACAGCTCGGCAACACCTTCGAAATACTGCCGTCACCCGGACCGGTCGCACCGGCCGAGCGCCATCATTTCGGCATGTACCTGGACGGAAAGTGGTACCGCCTGCATACGCGACCGGCATGTGTCAACGAGTCCGATACGGTCAACCGTCTTGACGTCTCGATCCTGCAGAACAACCTGCTCAGCCCCCTGCTCGGGATCCACAACCCGCGCACCGATAAACGGATTCACTTTGTCGGAGGTATCCGCGGCACCGACGAACTGGTCCGCCTGGTCGATTCGGGCGAATACGCCGTCGCTTTTTCTCTATACCCCACCTCAATCGGAGAACTGATTGAACTGGCCGACCAGGACCAGATCATGCCTCCCAAATCGACCTGGTTCGAGCCCAAACTGCGCAGCGGGCTGTTCGTGCATCTGCTTTCCTGACCATGGGCGCCATGTTTGAGCAGGCGGCCGATGCGATCGCCAACGCCGGTGCGCTGATCATCACCGCCGGCGCCGGCATGGGGGTTGATTCCGGCCTGCCTGACTTCCGGGGCGACCGGGGGTTCTGGAACGCCTACCCGATGTATGAGCGCCTCGGTCTCTCTTTCATGGACTGCGCCAACCCGGAGCACTTCGCGCGCGACCCCGCATTCGGCTGGGGCTTCTACGGCCACCGCACCAACCTCTACCGCGAAACAGTCCCCCACAGCGGTTTCATGATCATCCGGCGCTGGATCGAGCAGAAAAATGCGACGTATTTTGTCGTAACATCCAACGTGGACGGACAGTTTCAGAAGGCCGGGTTTGCTGACGACCGGATCGTCGAGGTCCACGGCTCGATTCACCATCTCCAGTGCCTGGAACCGTGCTGCCGTGACATCTGGAAAAACGGTGAACACATTCCGATCAACATGGAGACGATGCGCGCTCGCAGCATTCCCCGCTGCCCTTCGTGCAGGGATGTGAGCCGTCCGAACATCCTTATGTTCGGTGACTGGTCATGGATCGCAGATCGGACCGACAACCAGCGGATACGCTTCAGGCGGTTCCTTGAACAGACAAAGGATGTGCCGACGGTAGTGATCGAACTGGGGGCCGGCACAGCACTACCGACCATCCGCCGCACATCTGAAGAGCTTGGAGAGCAGCGCCAGTGCACCGTCGTCAGGATCAACCCCCGCGAGGCAGACATAGATGCGCCCCACATATCGCTGACATGCGGGGCGCGGGAAGGGCTTACCCGGATTGACGCGCTGTTCGGCCAGCCTGTTCCTACCCCGGCGGGGCAGATAGCACCCCTTTGACCTTGGCGAGCAGCTCTTCCGTCATGACCGGCTTGGCGATGTAGTTCAGTTCCGGTTCCAGCCGCCCTTTGCTGTGGATGATGTCGGCCGTGTAGCCGCTCATGAACAGGTAGCGTACCGGATACCCCTCGCATCTGATCGCATCGAGCGCCTCGCGGCCATTCATCCGCGGCATAATTACATCCAGAATGACCAGATCGATCTCATGGTGACGCGCCCGGTACACCTCAACGGCATCGATTCCGTCTACCGCGGTGATCACCCGGTAGCCGGCATCCTCCAGAATATCCCGGATCACCTCTCGCGAGATTTCGTTATCCTCTACCAGCAGGATCGTTCCCGACACGACGCTGCTGGCAACCGGCCCCTCGACCGACGGCTTGCCACCTCCCGGCGCCCCGCCCTCCCCCAGCGGCAATCTGATTGACAAAACGGTCCCCTGCCCCGGCTCGCTCTCAACGCCGATCGTGCCGCCATGCTGGGAAACAATCCCGAATACCATCGCAAGACCGAGCCCGGTCCCTTTACCCACCTGCTTGGTAGTGAAAAAAGGTTCAAATACCTTCTGGCACGTTTCCTGATCCATGCCGACTCCAGTGTCTCCCACGGACAGCACCGCCATCTGCCTGCCTTCAGCATGCTGCGTCCCGCCCCCCTCCCGGCACTCTTCGGTCCGGATCGTCAACTGGCCGCCGTAGGGCATGGCATCCCGCGCATTGGTGACAAGATTCATCAGAACCTGCCGAATCTGCCCGGCATCAGCCATGACCATCAGCGGTTCGGGACACAGGTCGACCGAGATGACGATATCCTCACCAATAAGTCTCCGCAGCATCTCGTTCATACTTACCACTATCGTATTCAAGTTACACACCTGGGAATCAAGCACCTGGCGACGGCCAAAAGCAAGCAGGTCCCTGGTCAGTCGTGCTGCCTGATCAGATGCAGCAACGATCTGTTCGCCGTAGCGCCGGCAGATTGAATTGTCACCCGATTTGACAATAATCAGCTGGCCATAGCCGATAATTGCCGTCAGGATATTGTTGAAATCGTGGGCGATGCCACCGGCCAGCTGGCCGATTGCCTCCATCTTCTGGGATTGGCGCAGCTGCTCCTGAAGAGCTGCGTTTTCATGCTCGGTACGCTTCAGATCAGTAATATCTCGAACCGACTCTATCGCGCCGACCTGTTCTCCGCAGGAATCAAGTAGGGGCGAAGCAGTGATCCAGATAAAGGCACCATCTCCGCCTCTGAACCCGGAAATAAAATTTTCAGCGAAAAGCGTCGTCCCCTTACGCTGGGCATACAGGTAGCGCTGCGAGAGCTGTTCCTGATCCAGGTCGAGCAGGTCGATCAGGATCGGCTGCCGGGTTGCGTAAAAAGCCTCGGAATAGGCTCCGTCACCCCTGCCGAGCATCTGCTCTTTCGGAACGCCGGTCATCTCTTCCATGGCCCTGTTCCAGGCGATGACCCTCTTGTCGCGATCAATCACGAAGGTTGCGTCGGGTAAGAACTCAATGATGTTGCTCAGCGTGTCATATGCCAGGGAGAGCTCACGGTCCTTGCGGTTCAGCTCTTCAATGGTCTGAACCAGTGAACTGGTGCTGCGGTTGAGCAGTTGCCCTAGCTTGGCAATCAGTTCGTTGGGCGAGTTTTCAGGCGCTCTGGCATCAAGGTCCCCGGATGCGATCCGGTTGAGGGTGTCATAATGCTCGCAGATGCCGATAGCCATTTCGTGGCTGTCATCAACCGACTGTTCAATACTGACCGCCAGGCGGTTGAGCTTATCAACGAGGGCTGATAACATTTCGTCATCTGAATCGATTTCCAGACGTGCCTTCGGGTCCCCTTGGGCTAACCTGTCAACCATGGCAATGATCTCAGGAAACCAGCGCCGGCAATCGAAAGAAAACGGCCGGAGATCAATCTGGTCTTCCTCAGTCCCGGCTGGCAGACTGGTATGTGCTCCGTTCTTCGTCACCCAATTCCCCTAGAAAAGTATCTGGATTGTCTTGCGGTAGCCATTTTCCTGGCGGACTGACAAGAGTGTCCGGCCGAGGCGGGAACACCAGACGCGCACATCGGTCTCAAAGGTGGGGCAGTCGCCGATCACTTCAAGAATATCTCCAGTCTGCATATCCGGCGAAAGCACCGCGATTTTTAAGACCGGCTGCGGACATTTAAGCCCACTGGCATCAAGATACTGTACTGCCATTTTTTCCCCCACGGTGGCCAAACATAAAAACCAGCAGAACACTACCATAAAACATAGTTAGTTATAATCATAATTTTGATGTTCGTGCTCAATGCTGACAAGGCTTGCATCGTGACGCTGAACAGCTGGAGGCCGATCCGCCTGATATGATGTCGCGACCATGGAAACACTGTTCCAGGAGCTGACCAGCCCGGAGATACCGTCAGCACTTAAGGGCCGGCTGTAGAGAAAACCCTGCATGACCGTGCAGGAGCGTTCCAGCAGGTAGGCCAGCTGCTCGTCCGTTTCGACCCCCTCGGCCACCAGCTTCATTTCCAGACTCTGCCCCATGGCGATGATTGTCGAAACAATCGCGGCGTCATTTCTGGTGGTCAGCATTCGCTGGATGAAAGAACGGTCGATTTTCAGCTCATGGATCGGCAGCCGGGCCAGATAGGCCAGGGAGGAGTAGCCGGTGCCGAAATCATCCAGGGAAAGCACCGCACCGGTTGCGTTCAGGGCCGACATGATCGCGATCGAACGTTCGCTGTCAGCCATGATCATGCTTTCGGTCAATTCAAGACAGAGCAGGTGCGGAGCAAGCCCGGTTGCAGAAAGCACGGAGGCGACCACCTGATTCAGGTCACTGCGCATGAACTGCAGGGCCGAAATATTAACCGAAATACGGAGGGGCGGCAGTCCGGCCCGCTGCCAGGCGATCGCCTGTGAACAAGCCTGCTCCAGAACCCATTCACCAACCGGCACGATCAGCCCGCTCTCCTCAAGCAGCGGGATAAACACCTGAGGCGGAACCGGCACCTCACCGGACGGTGTCCAGCGCAGCAGTGCCTCCACTCCAATGATCCGTCGGCAGGATGCATCGACTTGTGGCTGGTACTGAATGCTGAACTCGCCCCGCTCCAGCGCACGGTGCAAACGGTTTTCCAGCTCAAAGCGTTCCATAAGCCTGCTGTTGAGCTCGCGGGTATAATATTCAATCGTATTTCTGCCGTTCTTCTTGGCCTGATACATTGCCGCCTCGGCGTTCTGCAGCAGGCTGGTAACACATTCGCCATCTTCGGGCCAGGTCGCCACGCCGATGCTGGCGGTCACATTCAGTTCATTGCCGTCAACCTCAAAATTTCTGATCGAGTCCCTGATCCGACCGGCCAATTCGCATGTTTCAGCGGAATCGACCGAAGGCAGGGACACAATCACAAATTCGTCCCCGACAAAACGGGCCGCAATACAGCCGGGAGGACAGATCTGGCGGAGCCGGCGTGAGATCTCAACCAGCAGGCGGTCCCCGAACTCATGCCCAAAGGTATCATTGATAAATTTGAGGTTGTCGATATCAAGCAGAAACAGGCTGATCACCTGTGAATCGGGGCGGACCCGCTCAATCAAAGAATCCAGATGGGCCTGCAGATGATAACGGTTGGGCAGCCCGGTCAGGGTATCGTGGCTGGCCTGATAATGCAGATCCTGAAGGTACTGCCTCCGCTCGCTGATATCCTCCTTGATAGCCACAAAATGGGTAATCTGGCCATTGTGGTCACGAACCGGGGCAATACTGCAGTTTTCCCAGTATTCCTCTCCGTCTTTGCGCCGGTTGCAGAACTCGCCGCGCCATTCGCCACCTCCGGAGACGGTCTCCCACAAGTCGCGATAGTAAGACTCAGGCTGCCTGCCCGACTTGAGAATCCGGGGATTACTGCCGATCAGCTCATCGGCGGCATATCCCGTCAGCTTGCAGACCTTGGGATTAACATACTCTATCCTGCCGTTTCTGTCGGTAATCACGATCCCGTTGGCGCTCTGCTCAACAGCGATAGAAAGCTTATTCAGCTCTTCGGTCCGCTGGGCGATGATCCGTTCCAGTTGATTGTGATAGGTGCGGTTTTCACTGACAAGCCTTGCCTGCTCACGGCAGCGGACCACCATTAGTTCAAGTTCGGCGAAGTCATGCACCGGCTTGGCCAAGTAATCCCATGCTCCGCGCCGCAGAGCGTCAATCGCATCCGACAGCAGTCCGGTACCGGACAGCATGATCACCGGCAGGTTGTCATCCATGGCATGCAGAATATCGATCAGCTCAAGCCCCCCCATGACCGGCATTCGTAGATCGGTGACAACCACATCAGGGTTGGCATGGCTTATCAGCTCAAGGCCGCTTCGACCGTTATCGGCCTCCAGAACCGTATATCCACAGTCCTCAAAGTAGGCCACGAAGCTGCTGCGCAGCGCTGTGTCATCATCAATGGTCACCAGGACCGGTTTATTCTGCTGTGGCACGTTCACTCCCGTAACATCCCGGCACGGGCACTCACCAGACGGGCCAACCGGGAAAGATCATGTATCGGCTTCAAGAGGACATCTTCGGCGTTCATGCCGGCTTCGACCAAATCATCCGGCAATTCATAGCATCCACCGGTATGGATCAGGAAACGGACTCCCGGAGCAACGGCACGCACCGTACGGATCAGTTCCTCGCCATTCATGCCGGGCAGACGCATGTCAGTCAGACAGACAGCAGGCGGATTTTCAGCAATCACTTTCAGGGCATCCTCGGCCCGGGAACAGGCCTTGACCTGATACCCCTCATCCTCCAGAAAGGCCACCAGGCATTCGCGAATCATAAGATCGTCGTCAACGATCAGAACCGATACGGCAGCAGAATCCTTCACGCCGCACCAATCAGCGGAAGCCTGATGAGAAAACAACTCCCCTGTCCCGGGTTTGAAAGCACCTCAATGGTTCCCTGGTGATGCTTGGTGATGATCGCATAGGAAATCGAAAGCCCGAGCCCGGTACCGACACCGACCGGCTTGGTGGTAAAAAACGGCTCAAAGATCCGGTGCCGGGTTATTTCATCCATGCCCGGGCCATTATCCTCAATCGCAAGCAGCGCCTGCTCACCCTCCCTGCGGGTCCGGACTGTGATAAGTGGCTGATGTCCCGCCCCCTCTGCCGATAGCGCCTGAACGGCATTCATGACCATGTTCAACACCACCCGCTGTATTTCTGAAACAACCAACGGCACTAAGGGAAGTGATCGATCATAATCGCGAACAATGCTGACTGACCGGAAGACATGGTTCTTTTTCAAGCCGTAATCATTGGATGCCAGGTCTATTGCCTGGTCAACAACCTGTGATAGATCAACTTCCCGGGGCTGCACTTCACCTTTGACGCTAAACTGGAGCATGCTGGTGATGATTTGGGAGGCTCTGGTGCCGGCTTCCCGGATATGCTCAATAAAGCGGGTTATTCCTCGCTTTTCAAGGTAGGCACCCAAGAGCTCGAGGCTGATGCCGACCGAATTGGCAGCATCACGATTGGCCGGTAAATCAGGCGAAAATCTCCGCTCTATGTTCTGGGCATGCTGCAGAATTGCGCCGAGTGGGTTGTTGATTTCGTGGGCCATGCCTGCCGCCAGACTGCCGACCATCATCATTTTTTCAGTCTGCATCATCAGTTCTTCGATTCGGACCTGCTCGGTAATGTCATCAATCTGCACAACGGCCCTATTACCGGCCGCCTCAAGAGGCATGATCCGCAGATCGTAGAAACGACGTTCCTGCCCGGATTGAACCAGAATCTTAGTCGCAGCCAGTGAAGTACGCTGTTCAATAACCTCCGTGCAGCAGGACAGGTGGCCGGCAAACTGCGGCAGCAGCATCGCAGCCTGACGCCCCAGGGCATCATCGGCTGCAATACCTGAAAATTGTTCGACCCGGCGGTTCCACTGCTCCACCACCCCATCACGGTCGACCACCAGGATAAGGGATGGCAGTGAGTCGATGACTTCTCCCAGTGTGCCACGCAGCCTTGTGATTTCGTCGACCGACTCCTGAAGGCGTCTCTGCATGAATTAATTCCCTACAGCCGGAAACGGCTGACCATCTCCTCCAGATCAGTGGCCAGGCGCGAAAGAATTGTGGCTGCTTCGGTCGTCTCCTGGGTAGATTGGGCAGTTTCCTGGATAATGGCGGTAATCTGGTGCACGTTATTACTGATTTCCCGACTGGTTGAACTCTGCTCTTCAGCTGCGGTGGCAATCTGGTTGATCTGTCCGGTAACGTCGTTGATCTGGTACAGGATTTCCTCCAGTGCCGTACCGGAACGGGCCGCTTCATCGGTTCCGGCCTCCACTTCCGAGACGCCCTGTTCCATTGACGAGACAGCTTTTTTGGTCTCGCTCTGGATCGCCTTGATCATGTCGGCGATTTCCTTGGTCGCCCGGGTTGTCCGCTCGGCCAAGGCCCGCACCTCATCGGCGACCACGGCAAACCCTCTCCCCTGTTCACCGGCCCGTGCCGCCTCAATGGCGGCATTGAGAGCCAGCAGATTGGTCTGGTCGGC
>DCNF01000046.1:3677-3909 GCA_002322035.1 Geobacter sp. UBA1603 | reverse complement strand
GGTCGGCAATATCTTCAATCGTGCCAACGATCTCGCCGATATCATCGGAACGTCGACCCAGCGCCTCAACCTGCGCTGCCGAGTCCTTGACCCGGGCAGCAATCCGCTGCATTCCGGAAATGGTCTGCTGAACAATCGCGGCGCCATTTGAGGCAAGTTCGCTGGCGTGGCGTGAGCTGTCCGCGGCGGAATTGCAGTTATTGGCGATATCGAGCGAGGTAGCCGCCATTTC
>DCNF01000046.1:2674-3622 GCA_002322035.1 Geobacter sp. UBA1603 | reverse complement strand
TACCTGGCAGGCAACCTCTTCGGTTCCGACGGCCATGTTTTTGGAGGTCGCGTGCAGTTGGATCGAAGCGGCGGAGACCTCTCCGGCCGAGCTGGTCACCCGCTGCATAACCTGGCGCAAATCGGCCACCATCAGGCGCATCGCTTCGTAGATTCCACTTCTGTTCTGGTCAAAGGGGATTGACAGGTCGCCTTCGGCAATCTGGCGGGTGATCTCTGCCAGATGCTCCGGCTCGGTACCAATATGGCGCAGCAGGCGGCGAGTTACCAGGATTGAGAGGCAGGAAATCAGCATAATCAGAATCGCAGTTACTCCGAGAATCAGGTAGATCCCTTTCACCAGGTGTTTGCGATTTTCATCATTTGCCTTGGTGACCATCGCTTCAAGATCATCCACATAGTTGCCGGTGCCAATAACCCAGCCGAAGGGCTGGAAGAGCTGTGAGTAAGAACGTTTTGGAAATGGCGTCGTATCGCCCGGCCGGGGGAACCAGTAATCGGTATAGCCACCCCCCTGCTGTGCCACCTTGATGATCTCACGGATCAGGTAGGTTCCCTTGGCGTCCTGAATGGCGATCCGGTTGGTTCCTTCGACCGCCTTGCCAAGCATGACAACATTGACACCCTCAACCGTATCGGCCCAGAAATAGCCGTCCTTGCCGTAGCGAAGATTGCGCAGGAGGTCGGCCCCGGCCTTCTTTGCCTCTTCGAAACTCATCTCACCCTGTTGGTGGCGGGCATACACCCGCTGCAGCATGCTCACGGCCAGCTCGACCTGGCTTTTCGCCTGCGAGTCGAAATCGGCAAACAGAGACTTTCTGTAGGAGGCGACGTAGCTACGGTAGGAGTCGACATACTCCTTGAGCGCCAGGGCGGTTGTGATCAGCGAGAGTCCGATGCTGCTGGCAAGCACGAGAATCAGAATTTTCGTGCCGAAACTGAAACGAAT
>DCNF01000046.1:2171-2632 GCA_002322035.1 Geobacter sp. UBA1603 | reverse complement strand
CGGGAAGATTTCATACCGATCTGCTCCTTTGGGACAAAACTGTGCTGCGACAACCGGTGTCGCATTCTCTGGTTTGTTTAGCAGAGGACATGCCAATCTGAAAAAGTGTTTAATAACGGCATATTACACTAATTAGNNCGTGATAAAGGGGTGCGACAGAACAAGACAGGGGTCAAAGAGGAGAGGATAAAAAAATCAGCAAGAACAGCATGTTTTGATCAACATCGTCACAGACTATACTGCAACCAATGTCGCAGGATTTCAGGATGCGCGGTTCAGCCGTTTGTTCAGGGCCTGGCGGGTAATGCCAAGATAGCGGGCAGCAACGCCCTGATTTCCGCAGGAAAGCGCTAGCGCCTGACTGATCAGACTCTCTTCTGCCTCCTTCAGTGTCGGGATCCGGCCGTCGGGGTACTGAAGCTGGACCGGTCCAACTGCGGCGGAAACAGGAAGCGACTGGG
>DCNF01000046.1:1929-2060 GCA_002322035.1 Geobacter sp. UBA1603 | reverse complement strand
TTCAGCTCACGGACATTGCCTGGGAAATGGTAAGACTGCAGGTAAGCAACCAGTTCCGGGGGAGGTGTGGGGGGCTCCTTCTTCAGCGATGCGGAAGCTTCCGCAAGAAGATGAGCCAGAAGCAGCGGGAT
>DCNF01000046.1:496-1597 GCA_002322035.1 Geobacter sp. UBA1603 | reverse complement strand
AATGCGCCCCGCAGGTGCCCAAACAGGGTGTCGCTGAACATCTGGTCGTCAATTCCGGCCAGATTGACCGCCACGAACTGTCCCGACCGGCCACTTGCAGCGTGAACAGCTCGGCCCACCAACTCCTTGCCGGTGCCGGTCTCTCCGCAAATCAAGAGTGCCTGCCCACTGGTGGCCACTGCAGTCAGATAGCGAAATATCCGCCGCATCTGGTCCGAGCAGGTGACCAGCCCACCGAATGCTTGGTTCTGCTCCGGTTCAAGCAACTGTCCCTTAAGCGCATCAGATTCCAGGCGAAACCGGACTTTCTCCATCACCCGGCGAATCGCCACATCAATCACACCCAGGTCTTCCACCGGCTTGGTGATATAATCCCATGCCCCCAGGTGAAGGGCCTGAACCGCCTCACGGACTCCACCGACCCCGGAAACAACAATGACCGGAATTTCAGGATATTCGGCTGACATGGTTTCGACCACCCGAAAACCATCCATGACCGGCATACGGATGTCAGTGAAAACGACATCGGGCCGCTCGCGGACTACAATGTGTATCCCCTCGCTCCCGTTTACGGCCTCCATAACCCGGTGCCCGCAGTCTTCGAGGTAGGCTGCAAGGGACGACCGGACGATCTGCTCGTCATCAATCACAAGAATGCGGTACGACATCGCCTGCACCTCACTGGCTTCAGGTACGCAACAGCTGGCCGATCCGGCCAAGAAACGCCTCGCTGGTAAACGGCTTGGAAATAAAGCTGGCCCCCTCCTCCAGATGGCCGGCATGAACCACCACGCTGTTGGCATAGCCGGACATGAACAGCACACGCAGGCCAGGGACGATCTCACGAAGCCGCTCATAAAGCTCCGGACCGTTCATGTGTGGCATGACCACATCGGAGATTAGAAGGTCAATCTGCCCGGGGTGTTCCTGGGCAAGAACAAGGGCCTCGTCTGGCAGGCCCGCTGCCAAAACTCGGTGCCCGCTGAAAGCTAAAAGTTCCCGAACCATTTCCATGACCATCACATTGTCCTCAACCAGGAGGATCGTGGCGCTGACCTCTTTTTCGGTCGCGGCTGCCGGAATGGCGCCAGCTTCTCTGGT
>DCNF01000046.1:0-311 GCA_002322035.1 Geobacter sp. UBA1603 | reverse complement strand
GTGAAAAACGGCTCAAAGATGTGCCGCAGGGTCCCGTCGTCCATACCACAGCCGCTGTCGCTGAACGCCAGCATGACGTAATTTCCCGGCCGGGTGCCCGGATGCATCTGGCAGTATTCATCGTCAAGCACCAGATGTCCGGTCTCAATCACAATACCGCCGTTCTCCGGCATGGCGTCCTGGGCGTTCACCGCCAGATTGAGCAGGACCTGCTCAATCTGGGTACGATCGCCCCTCACAATACAGCTGTCAGCGCAAATCCGGTGACTGATCGAAATATTCTCACGGATGGTTCGGCGCAGAATCGTCAT
>DCNF01000023.1:21537-21953 GCA_002322035.1 Geobacter sp. UBA1603 | reverse complement strand
AGAATGGACTTTCATAAGATTTGTTGAACCGCGGGTTCCAATCGGGATCCCCATGCTGATCACAATCAGATCACCTTTTTTGAAGCCGGAAGCAAGGAGACGTTTCTCCACTTCGAAAATCTGTTGGTCAGTATTTTCCATGATTCCAACTTCGGTACAGTGCACACCCCAGAAAAGCGACAGCCGCCGCCTGATTTCAGCAGCATTGGTAAAGGCGATGATTGGCGTAGCCGGGCGAAAGTGCGACATCAGTGTGGCAGTACTCCCGGACTGCGTGAAAACAACGATTGCCCGTGCGTTAAGGGTAGCGGCTGCACGGCAAGCAGATTCGGCAACAGCCTGCGCTACGCCCCGCGCCAACTCCGGTCCGCGCTCGGGGCATCTCATAAAAGCCGTGTGCTCGACATCAACAGACG
>DCNF01000023.1:21063-21440 GCA_002322035.1 Geobacter sp. UBA1603 | reverse complement strand
GTTTCGGCCGAGAGCATGACCGCATCGGTACCATCAATAATCGCATTGGCAACATCAGATGTTTCCGCACGAGTTGGGCGAGGGTTTTTGATCATCGAGTCCAGCATCTGTGTCGCAGTGATCACCGGCTTGCCCGCCTGGTTACAGGCAGCGATGATCTTCTTCTGGTAGACCGGCACTTTTTCGGCCTGCACCTCAACCCCCAGATCACCACGGGCAACCATGACCGCATCGGTAGCCTTGAGAATTTTGTTAAAATTGCGGAGCGCCTCCGGTTTCTCAATTTTTGCTACCACCGGAACCTGCTTGCCATGCGTTGAAATGATTCTCTTCAACTCTTCGACGTCTTCAGCAGTCCGTACAAACGAGAGCGCGAT
>DCNF01000023.1:20824-21023 GCA_002322035.1 Geobacter sp. UBA1603 | reverse complement strand
AAGTCGACATCAACCTCGAGGCAGAATTCAAGATCGATGCGGTCTTTCTCGGTGAGCGAGGGAGCCGAAACCTTGACCCCCGGCAGATTGATTCCCTTGTTGTTTTTGAGGAGCCCTCCGGTAACCACCTGACAGGCGACGTCATCCCCTTTCACGGATACTACCCGTAACTCAAGCAGACCATCGTCAAGCAGAATGC
>DCNF01000023.1:18885-20636 GCA_002322035.1 Geobacter sp. UBA1603 | reverse complement strand
CGGATTTTCGGCCCCTGCAGGTCAGCCAGAATGCCGACATCCTTGCCGGACTTTGCCGAAACTTCACGGATTCTTTCAATCAGTTCACGCTTTTCCTCATTATTACCGTGGGAAAAATTGAGTCTGAATATATCGACGCCCGCCTGGATCAGGCGCTGCAGCATCTTTGATGACGAACTTGCCGGCCCCAGCGTGGCCACAATCTTGGTTTTTCTGCCGATGCGTGTCATGTGTTCCCCTTATTCCGTGTGGTGTTTGACATAGTTCAGCGTTCCGCCGGCCAGCAGTTCATGACGTTGCCGGGGCGAGACATCGAGCAGAGTGGTTATCTCCCTGCCGTTGACCAGTAGAGGTATGTCACATGCCCCACTCTCTAGCAGGCGCTTTACATCGGGCAGCGACACGGAGTCGCCCTGGGCAATTCGATCATAATCAGCCACATCCCTGAACACCAGGGGCAGGATGCCGAAATTGACAAGATTTGCCTTGTGAATCCGGGCAAAACTCTTCACGATTTTGGCCCGGACCCCAAGGTAACGCGGCGCGATGGCGGCATGCTCGCGGGACGAACCCTGCCCATAGTTTTCACCTCCAACGACAATGCCGTTGCCCGCTGCCCTCGCCCTGGCCGGGAACCCGGGATCAACCTGCTCGAAAACATGCTCCGAGATTGCCGGTATATTGCTCCTCAGCGGCAACACCTTGTTACCGGCCGGCATGATATGGTCGGTCGTGACGTTATCGCCAACTTTCAAAACCACTTCCGCCCGCAATGTATCAGCCAGTGGCTCAAAATCAGGGAACGGCACGATATTGGGGCCGGTTCTGATTTCAACTGCGGCGGCATCTTCAGCAGACAAGGGATAGATGATCCCTGAATCATCAACCAGATAATTATTAGGATTTGCAATGCCGGGCCATGACATACGGCGGCCAAGGTCACGCGGGTCAGTAATGACACCTGCCAGTCCGGATGCTGCTGCAGTCTCAGGAGAGCAGAGGTAGACCCTGTCATCCTTGGTACCGCTTCGGCCAGGGAAGTTGCGGGGAAAGGTTCGAAGACTGACCTGACCGGTACCCGGCGCCTGCCCCATGCCGATGCATCCGAGGCAGCCGGATTGGTGAATACTGACGCCGGCCATCAGCAGCATCAGCACTCCGCCCTGTTGGGCCACATTTTCAAGGACCTGACGGCTGCCAGGATTAACGTGAAAATGCACACCAGGCGCGACCCGCTGTCCGTCAACAATGCGGCAGACCGTCATCAGATCACGGAACGACGAATTGACCGAACTGCCGACAATTACCTGATCCACACGTGTTCCTGCGACCTCCCGCACCGGAACTACGTTGTCCGGCGACGAGGGGCAGGCGATCAACGGCTCAAGGGACGAGAGATCAATCTCGTCATAGTCGTCATAAACCGCACCTTCGTCAGCGGCCAGCGGCCTCCAGCAGTCACCGCGGCCCTGTGCGGCCAGAAACTCCCGGGTACGATCATCAGAAGGAAAAACCGACGAGGTTGCACCCAGTTCAGCTCCCATATTGCCGATCGTTGCACGATCGGTAGCCGACAGGGTCGCCACGCCAGGGCCGAAATATTCTATCACCTTCCCGACGCCCCCTTTCACCGTATGGCGGCGCAGCATCTCAAGGATCACATCTTTCCCCGAAACCCATTCGGGCAATCTTCCGACCAGTTTAACCCCCATTACCTTCGGACAGGAAAGGTTGAATGGGTGTCCAGCCAT
>DCNF01000023.1:16464-18859 GCA_002322035.1 Geobacter sp. UBA1603 | reverse complement strand
GTCCAGCCATGGCCAGCGCCACGTCAAGCCCTCCCGCACCGATGCCGATCATCGACAGGCCGGCCGCTGTCGGGGTGTGGGAGTCTGCTCCTAGCACAATGGTTCCGGGAGCACCGAAGCGCTCCAGGTGCACCTGATGGGAGATACCATTTCCGGGACGGGAGAGGTGTACACCGAACTTCTGTGCGGCAGATGTTAAAAATGCATGGTCATCAGCATTTTTATAGTCGGTCTGCAGCAGGTTGTGGTCGATATACTGGGCGGCCAGATCGACTTTAACCCGCGGCAGTCCCATGGCGATAAATTCCAGCATTGCCATGGTTCCGGTGGCATCCTGCAGCAGCGTGTGGTCGATTGTAATCGAAATGTCTGAACCGGGGATCAGTTCACCTTCGACAAGATGTGATTCTAGGATCTTCGCAGCCAGGTTTTTGGGCATGCTAACACCTCCTTCAGGCATGTATCGCCTCTTTATGGACATCAAGTGCCGCCTCGCGCAACGCTTCTGACAGGGATGGGTGGGCATGACAGGTCAGAGCAACATCCCGTGCCGTGCCGCTGAACGACATGAGCATGGCCGCTTCGGCGATCATGTCCGAAGCACGGGGGCCGACGATATGAACGCCGAGCACCCGGTCCGTTTCGGCATGTGCAAGAACTTTGACGAACCCTTCCGTCTCATCCATGCAACGGGCACGCCCATTGCCGGCAAAGTTGAACCGGCCACTGCGGTACGGGATGCCGGCCTCCTTGACCTGTTCTTCGGTCCTGCCAACACTGGCAGCCTCGGGCCATGAGTAACAGATACAGGGGATATAGTCATATTCTACAACCGAACGCTGCCCTTTCATCCGCTCCACACACACCACCGCTTCCTCGGATGCCTTATGGGCAAGCATCGGCCCGCTGATCAGGTCACCAATAGCATAGACGCCGGCAAGGGATGTCTGATAATCACCATTGACGACCACCCTTCCCCGCTCATCAAGAGCAATGCCGAGCTCTTCGGCACCAAGGCCGGCAATCACGGGACGCCGGCCCACGGCAACCAGCACGCGGTCGCAGTCAATTTCCTCGCTACCGGTTCCAGGGTTGAACTGGACGATGGCCCGGCCACCGATGCGGCGAACCCCGGTAATACGCGTGCCAAGCTTGAACTGAATCCCCTGTTTACGCAGTGAGCGATAGAGAGCGTCTGCCACTTGCCGATCCATATTCGGCAGAATCTGAGGCAGCATTTCCATAACAGTCACCTGCGCCCCAAGCCTGTGCCAGATTGAGCCGAGCTCAAGGCCGATATACCCGCCGCCGGCAACGACCAGATGTTCCGGAACCTTGTCGAATGCCAATGCTTCACGGGAGCTGACCACCACCTGCCCGTCGAATGTGATGCCGGGGAGCAGGGACGCTTCAGCACCCGTAGCCAGCAGGACTTGTGGCGCCTTGAGAACCCGGACATCGCTGTGCTGTTCCAGCAGACTCTGCTGGCCTGCAGAGGCCGGCGTACCGGAAAGGACAACCTCCACCTCGTGCAGGCCTTCAGAGTTTAATCCCTTCAGACAGGCACTCCCCTCCACCCGCTCGACCTCATGTTTTTTGAACAGGTAGGAAATGCCATCCGTCAGCTTGCGCACCACATCGTCTTTACGGCGCATCATGTTTTTCAGATCAAGCTCTGGTTCAGAAATACCGATGCCGTGGGATGCAAACCGGTCGCGGGCCATGGCAAACAGTTCGCTGGAATCAAGCAGTGCCTTACTGGGGATACAGCCCTCGTTAAGACATACCCCGCCCAAGGTCAACCGTTTTTCAGCGACCGCAACCTTCATCCCGAGCTGCGCGGCACGTATGGCCGCCACGTATCCGCCGGGACCGGCGCCGATGACAATCAGATCGAACACTCCGTTTTCAGACATTCAGTATTCCTCCGTGCATCAGGAAATCATACTCAATTGGGGGGTCTGACAATGATCTCAAACGTCCCCCCCTGGAACTGTTCGAGAAGAGACGGAATTGAGGAAGGCGGTTCCTTCCTTTTTTTCGGCTCATAGATGTCGTACAGCGGCGGCAGAGAAAGCCGCAGACCGATTGCCCCCCGGTCGATGAGAATGCTGCGCCCGTCAAACCCCGAGGGCTGTTTACCGGAAACAGGCGGCCGTGACATCAAATTAAGGCGATACTGCTCATCCGCAGGAAGAGGCTTCAGAATCGATGAGTACGGTTCAAATTTGAGGTTTTCACCACTCGCCGTGCTGGCGAATGACGCAACGACGGCACATGCGCACAGAATCATTCGCATAGCCTAACCTAAAGCCGAATCTCCCGGCTGTTCGATATGCCCCTTGACAGCCGCGAGGAAGTTGACCGCCTCCCGGCCATCGATGATGCGGTGGTC
>DCNF01000023.1:13594-16356 GCA_002322035.1 Geobacter sp. UBA1603 | reverse complement strand
TGGCATGCATGCCGAGCACTGCACTCTGCGGAAGATTAATGATCGGGGTGGAGAGCATGGAACCATATACACCGCCGTTACTGATGCTGAAGGTCCCCCCCTCCAGTTCGCTGACCGTCAGGCGGTTGGTCCTGATCTTTTCAGAATAGTCATCGATCGCCCGCTCGATCTCATGCGGCTTCATCATCTCGGCGTTGCGCAGCACCGGGACAACCAGTCCTTTCTCGGAGCCGATGGCAACACCGATATCACAGTAATGGTAACGAACGATATCATCGCCTATAATAGCTGAATTGACAGCCGGGAACTCCATGAGCGCCTGGCAGCAGGCGGTCACAAAAAATGACATATAGCCGAGTTTTATCCCGTACCGCTGCCGAAAACTGTCGCGGTGCAGTTCGAGGAGGGATCGCACCGTGCCCATATCGACCTCATTGAAGGTTGTCAGCATGGCAGTCTGCTGGCGGGCTGCCACCAGGCGTTCGGCGATGCGTCTGCGGATCGGCGTCATGGCATGACGTTCCTGGTTTCGCGCTTCGGTTGATACAACCGTCGGTTGAGCCAAATAGTGCGGGGCTTCTTCGGAATGCACAGAGGACTGGGGGATTGACGTGAATCCCGGTACGGCCGGCACGGCAGGGGTACGGGACGCTATCGGCAAAGGTTCCGGATCACGGGCCACCTGATCGGGCCCGCCCAGGGGATTTTCCGTGATACGGCCACGCAGGTCATCGAGGGATATCCGCTGCTGTTTGTCGGCCGGATCCAACTCGGCCGGGTCGATGCCGCTCTCCCGCATGGCCCGCCTGACCGACGGCGATGAGACCGTCGACATGATCGCCGCTTCGCGTTCGCGGTTCGGGGAAACGGCTGATACCCGCGGCTCATTATGGGGTGCGGAGACTACTGCAGCGGATCCTTCGGCAATGGTACCTATAGTCGTTCCGATAGCCACGGTCGTTCCTTCGTCGACCAGTATGGACAGAGTACCAGCCGCGTCAGCATGAATATCGAGGGTGATCTTATCGGTTTCAAGCTCGCAGATCGCCTCGTCCTTTGCCACCTGCGTACCGCTTGCCTTGAACCACCGGGCAACCAGTGCTTCACGCACCGATTCGCCTACCTCGGGAATTTTAATTTCCATAGTGAGAGCCTCCTCGCCCGATCCATACTTTTTCATATTACCCGAATCCGGCCAGATTTCCAGCAAAACAAAGGGCGGCACACGGCCGCCCTTCATGGTGGAATACAATTCAGTTAAGACCGTTATCCCTTCAGGTATTCCCGACCGAAGGGAGACATCTGCCGGAGCCGGCTAATGATCGGCGGCATCTCGCGGATGACCGTATCGACCTCGGCATCGGTGGTGTAGCGGGATAGAGAGAAACGGATCGAGCCATGGGCACAGGTGAAGGGAACCCCCATGGCACGCAGGACATGGGACGGCTCCAGCGAGCCGGAAGTGCAGGCACTGCCCGATGATGCGCAGATACCCAGTTCGGACAGCAGCATCAGGATCGCCTCCCCCTCAACGAACTCAAAGGCGATCGAGGTAGTATTGGGCAGACGGTCGGCACCGTCGCCGTTGATGCGGGCATTGGGGATGGCCTTCATCAGGGAACCCTGCAGATGGTCACGCATGGCTTTTACGGTGGTGTTCTCGGCCTGCATATGTGCAGCAGCCAGCTGGCACGCTTTGCCGAGCGCTATGATGGCAGCAGTATTCTCGGTGCCGGCCCGGCGGCTCTTTTCCTGATGACCACCGACCAGAAGCGGTCGGAACGGAGTTCCCTTGCGCAGATAGAGAGCACCGATACCCTTGGGTGCATGCAGCTTGTGGCCAGAGAGCGAGAGCATGTCGATCTTCGAGGTTTTCATGTCGATCGGGATCTTACCCACCGCCTGAACCGCGTCGGTATGAAACAGCGCCCCGTGGGCCTTGGCAATGGATGCGGCCTCTTCCACCGGAAAGATGACGCCGGTCTCGTTGTTGGCCCACATGAAGGAAACAATTGCCGTATCTTCGTCAACAGCGTTTTTGTACTCCTCCATATCAAGGCGTCCGGCGCCGTCAACACCAATCTCGGTCACCCGGTATCCCCTGGAAGCCAGATTACGGCACTGGGTCAGTACTGCCGGATGCTCAACCCGGCTGGTGATGATGTGGCGCCGATCAGGCAGCACCTCAAGTGCCGAACGGATTGCGGCATTGTCACTCTCGGTGCCGCAGGCGGTGAAGATGATCTCGTCCGGCGACGCGCCCAGCAGATCGGCCACCCGTTTGCGGGCCTCGTTGACCTTTGACTGCACCTGGCCGCCGAAAAAGTGCATGGAGCTGGGATTTCCGTACAGTTCGCAGTAGTAGGGGCGCATCTCTTCAAAGACCGCGTCGTCCACCCGGGTGGTGGCGTTGTTGTCCAGGTAGATCTCTTTCATGCCGAGACCTCCTGCACCCGCAGGCCATCGTAGACCAGCTCACGCAGTTTCATCTCCACGAAGCGTGCAGTATTGCCGGACGAAGCGCAGCCGGCGCAGGCCTTGCGGAAGGCTATCTGCACGTTGTCGCCATCGATGTCGACAAGCTCCAGATCGCCGCCGTCGGCCCGCAGCATGGGGCGGATGTCACGCTCAAGAACCTCCTGGACCAGCTGCATCTTCTTCAGATTGGAAAGTTTCGGCCTGTCGGACACGACGGCAGCAGCCTGGCCAAGTACCTCGGCGATCAGGGCGTTAATCTTGGGGATACAGCTGCCGCAGGCCCC
>DCNF01000023.1:13352-13573 GCA_002322035.1 Geobacter sp. UBA1603 | reverse complement strand
CCGCGGCCCCCGCCAGCCTTGCTGAAATGGGTCACCTGCTCGGCGGTGGTCAGCTTGTTGGTCTCTATCACTTTCCTGAGGAATGTGTCGGTGATGCCGAAACATTTGCAGACCAGAGTTCCTTCATATTCCGGATAGGCATGGCCATGGTCGTGCTCGGCATCGTGCTCCGGAACCGGCATGCCACGGTATTTGAAAATGGCAACCTCGAGCGCCTCCTG
>DCNF01000023.1:11974-13309 GCA_002322035.1 Geobacter sp. UBA1603 | reverse complement strand
ATGACCGAGCAGTGCATCTTTTCTTCAGGAAGTCCTCCTAGGAATTCGGCGATCTCCTGATTGCTGATAGACAGTGCTTCGTCAAGGGTCTTGCCCTTGACCATCTCGGTCAGTGCCGAGGATGACGCAATGGCACTGGCGCAGCCGAAGGTTTGAAACTTCGCATCAACGATCTTCTCCTTGCTCTCATCCAATTTCAGGTAGAGCTTCAAGGCATCGCCGCAGGCCAGGCTCCCCACCTCGCCGATTGCGTCGGCATCGGGAATGTCACCCACATTGCGCGGGTTCAAAAAATGATCTTTGACGGTCGGTGTATAATCCCACATGGTTACTATCCTCCGGATTCGTTATGTCTGTCCCTGCACATGCACTATAGCCGATAACAAACTGCGGCTTCATTGCCGCAGATCAAAAAAATTCAGCCCAGGATGAATTTCCGTCCTGCATCCATCACCTCGGCCAGACGGGCATCGCTTGGCGCCTCACCGTAGAGACGCACCACCGGTTCGGTACCGGACTTGCGAAACAGCATCCAGCAGCCATCAGACAGCAGGAGCTTGGTACCGTCAATCCTGACCACATCGGTGACCTTCGCCCCGGCGATCTCGGATGGGATCGCCTCAACCTTTGCGGCATAGACAGCCTCAATTTCAGGTGACAGCTTCAGGTTGTCGCGCCTGGTCACGACACGTCCCACCTGGGCGTACAACCTCTCAAGCAGTTCACGCACCGTCTTGCCTTCGCGGGCCACCATCTCAGCCACCAGAAAGCAGGCCAGTATGCCGTCCTTTTCCGGGACATGGCCACGGATCGTCAGGCCGGCGCTCTCTTCGCCGCCGATCACCAGTTTGTCCTGACTGATCAGCTCACCGATGTATTTGAAGCCGACCGGGGTTTCGTAGACCGGCACACCATGCTTCTTAGCAACTGCATCGATCAGGTGGGATGTCGCCACGCTGCGGGCAACGCCTCCCTCGAGCTTGCGCACCCGGATCAGGTAATCAAGCAGCAAGGCAATGATATAATTAGGCTCAATGTATGAACCGTCAGCATCCAGGATACCGAAACGGTCGGCGTCGCCATCGGTGGCGATACCGAGTCGGATGGAGGGGTCACCCTTCACCAGCGCGATAAAGTCGGGGATATGCTTCTCGGCCGGCTCGGGCGGATGGCCGCCGAAATAGGGGTCGGGACGGTCGTTGATAATCGCGTAGGAAATTCCGTGCTTTTTCAGGGGTTCATCCAGATACCCGCGACCGGTTCCGTAGAGCGTATCAACCGCAATCTTGCCGATGGATCTGATTGCCTCGAAATCGATCTTGCGTTCTAGGTCGG
>DCNF01000023.1:7252-11944 GCA_002322035.1 Geobacter sp. UBA1603 | reverse complement strand
ACGGTCGGCCAGGTATGCCGGACGGGGATCGATCCGCTCAACCAGTCCGCTGCGCAGGGCAACGTCGAGCTGGACCTCCTTGTAGCAGATCTCGCCGAGCATCTCGTTAGCCCGGCGCTCGATGTCTTTGGTTGTTTCCGGCAGCGCCGGACCGCCCCACGACGGCGAGAATTTGACTCCGTTATATTCAGGCGGATTGTGGCTGGCAGTAAAATTGACCGCTCCGGCAGCCCCGCGGCGAAGAATCTCGAACGAGATGACCGGGGTCGGCGTGTCACGCTCGCAGAGGAACGACTTGATGCCGGCACCGGCAAAAACCCGTGCGGCTTCCTGGGCAAAACGCTGTCCCATGAAGCGCGTGTCGCAGCCGATGACAACCCCCTTGCCCTGTTCACCTGCTGCGATCAGGTTGTCCGCAATGGCCTGGATCACGACCTTGACGTTGTCAAAGGTGAAATCTTCGCAGAGGATCCCGCGCCACCCCGATGTTCCGAACGCTATCCGTGTCATTTCTGTTCACCCTCCAGCACGATTTCAATATAGGACATCTTTTGTCGTATTAGACTAATACAGTGGAGTACTTCCGTCAAGTCAAACAGGTCATTTATTTACGGGATTTTTCCTGTTGACTTTTTCAATAGCTACTTGCTACAGTTATTTTTCATTTCGAACACAATTTCAGGAGGAAGAAGCATGCAGTGTCAGACCGTACTTCCCGGTACCGAGTGTACCTTTTGGGGCAAACAGGGTTGCATTTTCCCGGAGGGTTCCTGCCAGACCATCGCCGAAAACTGTGAAGGCTGCGACCGGGTTGTAACCGGTTCAATCGGTCAGGTATGCAGTGCATATCCCGCCCCGGCCAAGAAATGGGCCAATGGCATCTGTAATTTTGCCACCCACGTCAAGGTCGAAATCAAGGTTGAAGATGTTAAGATCAACCCCCTCAAAGCTTCCAAAAAAGCTTCCGGCGGTGGCGGCAAGAAGAAGTAACCAATCGGCCACGTTTCGCATTCAAGCAGGCAAGAGGGGGATGACACCATCCCCCTTTTTCATTCTAACAGCAGGAGGTGCGCTGGAATGTCATCCGAGGCCCTTGTTTGCCCGTCATGCGGCGCCGCGGTAAAGCACTACCGCAACCCTTTTCCCACCGTTGACATCATCATCGAGATCAATGGGGGTATTGTCCTGATTGAGCGAAAGAACCCACCATACGGCTGGGCACTGCCCGGCGGGTTTGTCGATTACGGAGAAAAACTTGAATCTGCTGCCGTACGTGAGGCACGCGAGGAAACGTCCCTCAACGTCTCCGGATTAAGGCTTCTGGGATGTTATTCCGATCCCGGGCGTGATCCCCGGATGCACACCATTTCCATCGTCTACATCGCCTCGGCTGATGGAATCCCACAGGCTGCTGACGACGCCGTATCGGTGGGTGTTTTCACCCGCGAGGCCCTTCCCGGAACGCTTTGTTTCGACCATGCCGCAATTTTGTCAGATTACTTTTTATCAACGAAATCGACTCCCACGACAGCGACACGACCAGCCTGACAGTTGCACCACCTTTTTGGGGTTGCCGGCTATTCTCCCTTCAAAAAGTGCATTTCAGGAACGCGGCCGATAAGTCCCAAACCAGCGCAATACTCATAAAACAGCTCCAAACCCCGAAGATGACGCTGGTCAAGATCAAAAGACAGATTTGTACGCCAGTACGCCAATAAGCGTCTACTCCCCATCCATGATGCTTCTGGGGCATCTACGGCTATCTCTTCTAGCCGGTCGAGTGCCAGGCTCTTGGCCCGGACCAGATTTTTTGAAAAATCGAGGACCTCGGCAGCTGACCGTCTAAACGCAACCCTGGTGCAGAGCCACAGGGCGAAAACAAACGGATATCCGGTCCAATCATGCCAGAGCGCACCGAGGTCATAACAATGTCGAGTATCACCGGAACCGGCCGTTCTCAGGGCGCGGTCTCCGATCTGCAGTTCAGCGGGGATATCCCCATGGTGCTCCGTTCCTGAAACATAAAACCGGTTGTTCATCCCGTAGCGGGTCTTCAACAGAACTTTAAGGAGATTGACCGAGGTGGCTGAATCAGACGTCAGGAGAATGTCGGCGCCATCCAGCTGTTCCAGCGGCCTTGAGGAGAAAAGCAACACGCTGGCTACCGCACCGATACTGCTGATTGAGAGTCCGGGCAGGATCAGGTAGCGATCCGGATTCTGGGCATATTCAATCGATGACGAGGGGCAGATATCAACTGCTCCGTCCGACAAAAGCCAGTTCAAACGGGAGGGGACACCAGGTTCAAACTGGCAGGAACCTGCAGGAAGCACGGATTCAAGGGCTTTAAAAATCGGGGTGCAGTTGGCGTAGTCTATACGGCCGATCGTGAGCATCAGATCAACGGATTGCTGAGTACAAATGGTCGGCGTCACCTTCAACAAAGCGCACCTTTTCACGTTCGAGCAGTTCACCGGTCGACTGCCAGTACTTCGTAAGGGCATTGGCATACGCCACGGCAGCCTTGATCTGATTGCTCTTGGCGACGGCAAGGTCGTTCTCCACATCAAGCACATCTTTGGTGGTGGCCAGCCCAACCTCATTCTTGCGGATGAAAGCCCGTAAGCGTTCCTCGGCAAAAGAGCGGCCCCGGTCAGCCACCTCGATCTGCTTGTAGCTGGCGTTCACCCCCCGAATGGCGGCTGCGACCTCATTGGAGATACTTTCCTCCAGACTGCGCAACTGCAAAGCGGTCTGTTCGGATTTGAGCCGGCTCTTGCGATAATCGTTCTCTGCCGCACCGTTCCCCAGAGGATAAGAAAAATTGAGGCCGATGCTCCAATAGGGAGTATCGAACGTGGCCATATTGTCAATCGTGCGGGGGAAGGTGCGATCAAGCCCCCCCAGACCGGCAGATGCATTCAATGAAAGATCAGGGCGGCTTTTGCCATGAAACACTCGTGTCTGTAGTTCAGCTATCTCAAGGTTACGTTTCTGCTCCCGGATCTCCGGTCGGGAAGCGGCCTTTTTCAACGACTCATCAGCAGAAATGGCCAATTCAGCTCTTTCTGGAAGATCAACCGTCAGGATATCGCCTTTGGCTTCCATCTGAAGCAAGAGCCGTACAGTGTCAATCTGGTTATGCACAGCCAATTCTGCATCAATCAGCTCTTTTTCCCGGGAGGCCACCCCATACTCGGCATTCAGCGTTTCCATGGCCGGCAGGACACCGGCCTTAACCCTGGCCTTTGTGTCGTCAAGAATCTTCCGGGCAAGCCCGAGTGAAACCTTTTTCACCTCAAGATCTTCACGAAGGCTGTACAGCTTGAAATACTCGACACGCACCTGTGCGACAAGCGACTGCATACGTCCCTTGTAGCGTTCCATGGCCGAGAATTTGGAGAGGCGGGCCACGTTGATGGCAACCTCTGTCTGCTCTTTTCCGGCCTTTTTCAGAAGCGGCTGGCTCACAGCTGCGCCAATGCCGCTCTGCCAGTAGCGGGGACGAGAACTTGCACTGTTGGTCGTTACATAGCTGTTGTTGAAGGTCAGAGATGCCGTGGCCCCGGTCCAGAAAAGGCTGCTCAAGGACGAGTTGAGAATCAGGGTCTGCACTTCATTGGTAAAGGTGGAGGCCGCCGGAGAAGAGCTTGAGGTTGTTGAATCGGCGTAGCTGGCCTGAACCCCCAGTACCGGATCGTAAATCGCCCTGCTGCGGTTGATGTCGGCCTGAAGCTGGGCCGGACTGTACAGTTCGACTTTGAGGTCGAGATTTTTTTGGATTGCCGTCGTAATTGCCTCCGCCAAGGAGAGCCGCACCGGCTCAGCTCCAGCGGTTTTCAATGAAATCAGAATGACACCCATCACAGCAACAGCTGTTCGTTTCACAAGACTGATCCTTTCATGCAAGAAGGCGGGACAGCCACGACTGTCCCGCCCTTTATACCACACGTTTCCATAAAATTTAATCCCTGTTTTCCACATAGTCCGCATAATCATCGGCGGACATAAGACCTTTAAGTTCCTCAGGATCGTCCAGCGCGACCTCAACCAGCCATCCTCCGTCATAGGGATCGTCATTAACCAGAGACGGATTATCAAGCACCTCCTGGTTAACCGTTTTCACAGAACCGCTGAATGGTGCATAGATATCAGCCACTGTTTTGCGGGCCTCAACCGAGCCGATCGAATCATCCTGTTCCAGTTCATCCCCTTCGTCGGGAAGCTCAAGACCAGATACCACTCCCAACTCTTCCTGGGCAAAGTCGGTGATGCCGATAACAGCTGAACGCCCCTCTACCCTTACCCAGACATGTTCTTTTGAGTACTTCAGCTCTTCGGGAAAGTCCATGGCGCTTACTCCAGTACAATCCGTTCCAGAAATGAGGTGTCGATATTCCCTTCAATAAAATCCTTATTGGTCATGATTCGCTTGTGGAAGAAGATCGTTGTCTTGATCCCCTCGATAATATACTCGTCAAGAGCGCGGGCCATACGCCGGATGGCATCCTCACGGGTTTCGGCGTGGACGATCAGTTTACCGATCATCGAGTCGTAGTGCGGCACAACGCTGTACTGGTCGTAAACAAAAGCATCGACACGAACTCCGAGGCCGCCCGGCTGGTGATAGGCGGTGATCTTTCCCGGGCTCGGAGTGAACTTGAACGGGTCCTCGGCGTTGATGCGGCATTC
>DCNF01000023.1:6948-7094 GCA_002322035.1 Geobacter sp. UBA1603 | reverse complement strand
GTATTCATTTCCATAAAATAGAATTTGCCACTCTTGTCCAGCAGGAATTCGACGGTACCGACACTGCAGTAATCGACCGCTTTTGCAGCCTTGACCGCAGCCTCTCCCATGGCTTTTCGGGTTTCTGGAGATAATACCGGGCAAGG
>DCNF01000023.1:2578-6804 GCA_002322035.1 Geobacter sp. UBA1603 | reverse complement strand
CGACATGGCGTGGTTCGACACAGTACTTTTCAATATAGACGTCCGGGTTACCAAAGCCGGCCTGAGCTTCAGCCCGGGCAGTGGCATAGGCATTGGCGAGAGCTGCCTGGGAATGGACAATTTTCATGCCGCGTCCGCCACCACCAGCAGTTGCCTTGATGATCACAGGAAAACCGATCTCTTTGGCAATTTTAACCGCCTCATCAACAGATTTTACATTTTCTTTTGTGCCGGGAAGTATCGGGACCCCGTGCTCGATTACCGCCTGCCGGGCCGATATTTTGTCACCCATGACCCGCATACTGGACGCTGTCGGGCCGATAAAGGTAATACCACACTGCTCGCAGACTTCGGCAAATTTGGCATTTTCTGACAAAAATCCATAACCCGGATGAATTGCTTCGGCGTCAGTCACTTCAGCAGCGCTGATAATCGCATTGATGTTGAGATAACTCTGGATGCTGGGTGCAGGCCCGATGCAGACGCTTTCATCAGCCAGTTTGACGTGCAGCGAATTGCTGTCAGCCTGGGAATAGACGGCAACTGTCTTTATTCCAAGCTCTTTACAGGCCCGGATAACCCGAATTGCGATTTCACCCCGGTTGGCAATCAGAATTTTATGGAACATGCAACGTCTCCCGTCAGGTAGGTGCTAGAGTTTCTCGATAACAAACAGAGGATCGCCGAATTCAACCGCCTGGGCGTTCTCCTTGCAGATCTTGACAATCTTGCAGCGATACTCGGCTTCGATCTCGTTCATCAACTTCATGGCCTCGACAATACAGAGGACCTGGCCTTTCTCAACAACTTGGCCGACCTCGACGTACGGAGCAGCGTCAGGAGCCGGAGCACGGTAGAAAGTGCCGACGATCGGAGAATTGATGGTCTCCCCCTTTTCCGCAACAGCAGCGGCAGGAGCTGCGGTCGGAACCGCTGCTGCAGCGGCAGGAACTGCGGGGGCAGCTGGTGCCGGAGCTGGGGCATACACCGGAGCCGGAGCTGACACTGCCACATACTCGGTCCGTGAACCGCGACGGATCACAATCTTTTCGTCGGAATTATCCATCTCGAACTCGGTGATATCAGTCTCGGTAATCATCTTGATCAGCAGTTTCAGATCCTTGACATCCATTGCGTCTTCTCCTTTGTGGTTACAGATTGGTAACATCACATGCAGTAAACCGGCATCTAACCGGTCTGGCTTATCGTTATTGCTTTTGGCGCCTGCGTTATGACCCGGTGGCCGTTGGCGGTAACGATCACCGTGTCTTCAATCCTTACGCCGCCAAAACCGGGAATATAAATGCCCGGCTCAACCGTACACACCATGCCTTCCTGAAGCACAGCATCACTGCGGGGGGAAAGCACCGGTTTCTCATGAACATCAAGACCGATACCGTGGCCAAGGCCATGACCGAAGTAATCGCCATAGCCATGATCTGCAATATATCCGCGTGCAACGGCGTCGATCTCGCGGCAGCCGACCCCGGGCCTGATTGCCGCGATGGCCCGATCATGGGCCTCCAGAACCACCTGATGAATCTCTCGCGCCCGGGCTCCAGGTTCACCCACTGCGACCGTTACGGTTTCATCAGAATGATAACCGTCCAGCACCGCACCAAAATCAATGGTTACCAGTTCACCGTCCCGGATCACCTTGTCAGAGGCGCGTCCATGGGGCAGTGCACCTCGCTCGCCGGAAGCAACGATGAAGTCGAAGGCCTTGCCTTCAGCGCCCCGCCGCCTGATTTCAAATTCAAGTTCCCGCGCCAGATCATCTTCCCGGATACCTGGCCGCAACAGCGGAAGCACCTCCACAAGTGCCTGCGAAGCAAGGCCTGCCACCTGTTCCATACGGCAGCACTCATCCTGATCCTTGCATGAGCGGATCAGGTCAACCTCTCCGCCGACCGGCTTGAGGATGTCACGGCCAAGCGCACCTTCAAGGGCCAAAAAGTCGGCGACCGACATCCGGGCCGATTCAAAACCCACCGCTGTGAATCGGCACTCGCGGATCAGGTCTGCACAACCGGCGGTTTTATCTGCAAACTGCCTGATTTCGGCATCACAGACCTGGCTGGCAGCCTGACTGGTATAGCGGGAGTCACAAAGGAACCAGGCCCGACCATCACGGGCCATCAGCAGAGCACCCTCTGATCCGGTAAACCGGGTCAGATAGCGGATATTCAGCAGACCGGTAAACAGAATCGCATCAAGTGCGTGGCTTTCAAAGATCGTATTGAGGCGCGACCGCCTGCTTTTTAGCATAAATGAAACCGGCACCACAATCTGTTTTTTATCGTATTCCGATTAAACTCCGACAATGTGGTCTTGTAGAACAAAAAGGGGCATCAGGAATTTTTACTACAAGTAAAAAGCGCCCGCAGACCAAGCAGGTAGCTGTCCAGCCCGAAACCGCAGATCTGACCGATCGCCAGCGGCGCCAGGAAACTCCTGTGCCGGAAATCCTCCCGGCGGTGAATATTGGAAAGGTGAACCTCGACAAACGGGAGGTCAACCGCCGCCAAGGCATCCCTCAGAGCAATGCTGGTATGGGTGTAGGCAGCCGGGTTGATAAGAATGCCGTCATATGAACCGACCGCGTCCTGTATCGCATCAATCAGGGCGCCTTCACTGTTGGATTGAAAAAAACAAATTCGGCAGCCAAGCTCTTCCGCCAACCCTTCCAGTGCCTGATTGATCTGATCAAGGGTTAACGATCCGTAAATTTCCGGTTCACGGCGCCCCAGCAAGTTCAGGTTGGGGCCATGCAGAACAAGAACATTCACTAGTTCAACTCCTCAGCCATGGCAGGCGACTTGATCCTTAACAGGTAGCGCCCTTTTCCGAAGTTGGCATCTTCACTCATCACCAGGGCAACGAACAGATCATCGTTGAGCACACGGATCGCCACCCGCGAGCGACCGGTAGCAATCGAAACCTCCTCCAGATCACCGGCCTTGATGACATCTACCGCCCGGCGAATTTCCTTCAGAACGGTGGCGTATTCAACAGACAGCAGCTGCAGATCGAAATCGGCCTGGCCGGCAGCGTATTCATCGATTGGAATACCGTCATAGGCCATGATCACTGCAGCAAGGCATCCGTCAACACTCTCGACGATCGACTTCAGTGTTTCCCGTAACGACATGACCTGATCCTCCTGATGTTTTCGAGCCACCCTTCCAGCGTTTCAACAGCATTGTCAGCCGTCCCGACTGGAGGCACCACAGGGGCCGCTTCGGATTTTGCCTCTGGAATACCGGCAAATGTGCACGGAGCTGCATCAAAAACCGGCGGTTCAGCAGGTAGTTCAATCTCGAGTCCGGCATCAGGCTCTCTCGCCGGAGCCGATACGCCGGTCGGTTCATCAATACTGCCTGGCGCAGCCCCCCATTCAGGTGCCAGCGGTGACACATCAGCATCTTCAGGAGACGTATCACCCTGCTCCTGGTCCAAGGGAGCTGAACCTCTTTCGAGCTCAGCCAGACGGGAGGCAACGACATGGTTGGCAGGATCAGCAGCTGCCAACGTACGATAAATCGCAAGCGCCTTGTCGCTGAAACCCTGCGACAGGTACAACTCGGCCAGGGTCGATGTTGTCAGCGGGTCGTGGGCGGTCGTTGCGGGTGGCACGACGGGCGAATCATCCTGCAGTTCCCCCTGGTCATGCTGTTCGTCTTCAAACGGCTCAAGTTCGTCAAGGAGTTCAAGATCCTCAATGATTTCTTCGTCTTCATGACCATCGGCTGAACCTGGCACAGCAGCAACGTATCGGTGCTCAAGGGCACCCAGTTCAAGCCGTATCTCGTCATCGCCGGGGGCAAAATCAAGTGCCGTGCGGAACACCCGCAAAGCACCATCTATGTCACCGTTTCCGGCATAGAGGCGCCCAAGCCGTTTTTGTGCGTCCAGATCTTCAGGGACAGCCCCGGTGATCTGCTCCAGGGCACGGCGTTCCTCTTCAAGCATTCCCTTGGCCGAAGCAACCCTCGCCATAATCCTCTGGCCGGCCAGATATCCGGGATGGCGGATTACCCCGGCTTGAGCGGTATGCAGTGCATCATCCCCAAGACCAACGGTGAGGTAGATTTCGGCCAGTCGGGCAAAGCAGAAAGAGTCCGGGTTGGCAGCTAGTTTTTCTTCGCAGGCTTTGATGTCAGCCCAGAACGATTCTGAATCCTGCATGATCACGCCTCCAAACCGGCACGGTGCAACAGCTCACG
>DCNF01000023.1:0-2522 GCA_002322035.1 Geobacter sp. UBA1603 | reverse complement strand
AGTATTTACCAATACCATTATTGCAGATAAAACTGATCGTGCCGGAACTGACCTTCTTATCCGTGCACAGTGCTTGTGCCAGAAGCCGGGCATCAACCGCCGGTGGAAGCACCGGCAACCCCCAGCCTGCCAGCAGCGTCTCAATCCGCTGGCAGTCATCAGCGGTGGCGTGTCCGAACGAAAGACTGACGGTGGATGCCAGCACCATGCCGATGGCGATCGCTTCGCCATGGATCAACTCACGGTAACCGCCGAGCGCTTCAAAGGCATGGCCAAGCGTGTGGCCGTAATTGAGAACCGTACGCAGACCGGTCTCTTTTTCGTCACACTCAACAATCCGGGCCTTCAGCTCACAGCAGCGCTGTATGACCTCAACCAGACAGCTTTGTTCCATCGCCTGCAGTTTATCCCGGCAGGCCTCAAGGAACGAGAAAAAGTCAGCATCAAGGACAGCGCCGTACTTGATCACCTCGGCCATGCCGGCCCGAAATTCTCGCCTGGGCAGCGTGGCCAGAGTTGTGACGTCAATCAGCACCAGGCGGGGCTGATAAAAGGCCCCGATCAGGTTCTTGCCGCGAGGGTGATCAATGGCGGTCTTGCCGCCGACGCTGCTGTCAACCTGCGCAAGAAGAGTTGTCGGCACCTGCACGAACGGAATTCCGCGCAGATAGGTGGCTGCGGCATAACCGGCGAGATCTCCGACAACGCCACCGCCCAGAGCAATCAGGAACGAAGAACGATCGATTTCTGCCTCAATCAGCCGGTCATAGACCGTGCCAAGCGTCGCCGAGTTCTTGTACTCTTCACCGTCCGGAATCTCGATCAGTACCGCCGGTATGGCGGCGGCGGCAAGGGATTCAAGAGCGGCGGCAGCGTAAAGCGCCGAAACAGTCGGGTTACTGACAACCGCCGCCCGTCCGGTAAGCCCGGCTGTCCGGCATCTGCTGCCAAGCTCTTTCAGGCAACCCGGCTCGATCAGAATATCGTAGCTGTTATCAGCCAGATTGACCCTAACCACGCTCACGCTGGCAATTTCCTCAACTTGTCAATAATTTCCGCCGCCACATCTTCCACGGATTTCCCATTTGTGTCAATTCTAATATCGGCATCGGCATAAAATTGTTCACGGGCCGCCATCAGAGCTTTTATGCGTGCTTGCGGGTCATGGCCGGCATAGAGCGGGCGGTCTTTGGCCCCTTCGAGACGGGACAGGACTGTTGCCAGTGACGCCTGGAGATTAACAATCGTCCCGTGGCTGCGCATGGCCCGGCGGTTCTCATCGGCCAGCACCGCTCCGCCACCGGTTGCCAGAACGGCGGGGCCGCGGGCCAGCAGGAGGTTCAGAATACGCTGTTCTTCCCCCCGGAAATAGTCTTCTCCTTTTTCAGCGAAAATCTGATTGATCGACTGGCCGGCATCGGCAACGATTTCAGCATCAAGGTCGATGAACGGAAGACCGGATAAACGGGAGAGAACTCGGCCGACGCTGCTTTTCCCTGCCCCCATGAAGCCGGTCAGGATGATCGAACAAGCCGCATCAGGCATGACGGATACGAGCACGGTAAGCATTCAGATTGGCTTTGATTTCATCCAGGGAATCCCCGCCGAATTTCTCGAGCACCATATCGGCAATTTCAAGGGCCACCACCGCTTCAGCCACAACCAGAGCAGCCGGGACGGCACAGGTATCGGATCGCTCAACCGCTGCCTCGAATGGTTCGTGGGTTTTCATATCCACAGAGCGGAGCGGCTTGTAAAGCGTTGGGATCGGCTTCATGGCCGCACGCAGCACGATTGTTTCGCCGTTTGACATTCCGCCCTCAATACCGCCAGCATTGTTGGTGCGGCGGAAATACGGCCCGCGCTGGTCAGCTCCCGGAGCCGATTCATCGCGAAACAGCTCGTCATGCACTCCCGAGCCGGCACGTCCGGCAGCTTCGAATCCGATGCCGACTTCGACCCCCTTGATCGCCTGAATACTCATCAGAGCCATCGCCAAGCGGGCGTCAAGCTTGCGGTCCCACTGAACATGGCTCCCTACTCCGGGCGGCATGCCGGTAACCTGAACCTCCACAACCCCACCCAGGGTATCGCCTTCTGCCCTTGCAGCATCAATGGCCGCCTTCATTTCGATTTCTGCCTCGCGATCACAGCAGAACATTTCTGATCCGGCCGCCAGAGCCCAGAGCTGCTGGGCCGGTAGGTCGGGGCATGCACTCTTGACGCCTCCCACCGCGGTCACATACCCCCCCACGAGTATACCTATCTGCTCAAGGAAGGCCCGCGCCAATCCCCCGGCGGCAACACGAACTGCCGTCTCCCGGGCACTGGAACGCTCAAGAATATTACGCACGTCGTCATGACCATACTTAAGTGCACCGACCAGATCGGCATGGCCCGGGCGGGGGCGAGTAACGCCAATACCTACCATGCGGTCAGCGGCATGCACTGACATCCGGTCACTCCAGTTCTGCCAGTCGCGATTCTCAACCACAAGGGTCACGGGCGACCCGAGCGTCACT
>DCNF01000096.1:9461-20487 GCA_002322035.1 Geobacter sp. UBA1603 | reverse complement strand
TAAAGTTGAATTCGGCTTGAGCACCATGTTCTAAACCGGTGATGTCATAGTACAAGGAAAGCCCGGTAAATTTACCGGGCTTTCCTTGTTTAATCCCTGCGCAGCAAAACAGTGTTTATATTATGGGTTGCACTGCTGTCCTTGTTTGGGCTATACTCTTCATTAAAATATTTGATACGCATGAGACCCGTTCACCTTATCGTCACGCAGCCGATTACAGGCAGCGAAAAATGTAGGGCGAGCGGGTTTCAGTCCCCTAAATATCTGATAGTGCCCATTGGCCGGGAGTCGATCGTATGTTCAAATCAAAGCTGACCAGGAAAATTCTGGCGATTATTGCTACAACGCTGTTCATCGGTTTCGCCGGCATGGGGATCCTTTCAATTTACCTTGAGTACAACGCCACCATTGACCTGCAGAAGAAAAATGCCCGTCAACTGGCATCGACCGTGACCCACGACATCCTCAATCAGATGATGAAGGGGGACATGAAAGAGTTCGGCGGCTATGTCAACGAAATCAAGTCCAAGGGTGGCATCGTCGGCATCCGCCTGTTCAGTGCCGATGGCAGAGAGCGCGGCAGCGGAGGGACCAGTGATGAAATACGGGCATCTCTCGCATCGGGAAACCCGGTCGAAACCGCCGGGAAACTGGAAGGGAAGCGCGTTCTTAATCTGGCGGTTCCTCTGGCAAATGAACAGCGCTGCCGCGGCTGCCACAAGGCAGATTCGCGCTATCTGGGCGGTGTTATACTGACCACGTCGCTGGAAGAGGGTTTTGCCAGCGCCATAAGGCTCACCATGGTCATGTCCGCCGTTGGCGTATTTTTCTTTTTTGCCATGCTGGGTACGCTGTACGTTTTTTTCAATCGCACCGTGGTCTACCAGATTGCCGAGCTGTACAAACAGCTTGGAGAACTGGCCGGGGCCGGCGGCGACCTGACCAAAGTGCTCAAGGTTTATTCTGACGATGAGATCGGCAGGCTGGGCAATGAGGTTAACCAGCTTACTTCCAAGATCCGTGATACCATTTCGCTTTTGTACCAGCAGGCTTGCCTGATCGGCACCAACGTCTGTGAACTGGCCGCCGGTGCGGATCATACCCTGCAGATGACCCAGGATCAGAAAGACCAGGCCAGCAGCGTTGCGGTCGCCTCCGAGGAGATGGCCTCGACCATCAATGATGTGGCTGTTAATACCCACCGTGCTGCCGAGATTTCGTCCCAGGTCGACAGCGCAGCTATTGAGGGGCTTCAGGTGGTTGAAGAAACCTGGCACTGTATGCAGCAGGTATCAACCAGTGTCAGCCAGACCCTGGACGGCATCCGCAAGCTTGAAAGCTCTTCATCCCGGATCGGTGATATGCTCAATCTGATTGAAGATATCGCTGACCAGACCAATCTGCTTGCACTCAATGCCGCCATTGAGGCCGCCCGGGCCGGAGAAGCCGGCCGCGGGTTTGCAGTGGTTGCTGACGAGGTCCGCTCATTGGCTGAAAAAACCACCACGTCAACCCGCGAAATCGAAAAAATCGTCGCCACGATCCAGAAAGAGAGCAGCCAGGCCGCAAGTTTGATCCAGAACGAACACGAGCTTGTTTCCACCGGGCTGCAGAAGGCCGAAGAAGCCCGTGCACGGTTGGAAACCATTCAGGCCCATGCTGCCGAGTCGCGCAGCATGATCGTGCAGATCGCAACTGCCACGGAAGAGCAGAGCGCAACTACCAATGAAATTTCGGAAAAAATTCACCATGTTTCCGGGGCGGCAACCGTAACCTACGCCACCATGAAAGTTACCGCCGATGCATTCGGAACGTTTTCTGACGTCGTCGAGCAGATATATGCAACTGTCGGCAAGTTTTCAGTCGGCAACTACCATGACAACGTCAAGGCCTACATTAAAGAAATCGAGGAGCAGGTGCTGGCTGTTATCGGGAAAGCGCTGGCCGAGCGAAGCATCACCATGGAAGCGCTTTTTGACCGTTCATACGTTCCGATCCCAAAAACATCGCCCCAAAAATACACGACCAAGTTTGACACATTTTTTGACCGCTCGATATCGGGGTTCCAGGAGCAGATCATCGGTAAAGACAGTAAAGTACTGTACGCCATCTGCGTTGACAACAACGGGTACTGCCCCTGCCACAACCTGCGCTATACCAAGCCGCTGACCGGTGATCCGGAAGTGGACAAAAACAATAACCGTACCAAGCGGATTTTCAACGACCGGACCGGCATCCGCTGCGCACGAAACACCGATGGTTTCCTGCTGCAGACCTATCGTCGCGACACAGGAGAAATTCTCAACGACATGTCGCTGCCGCTCTTCATCAATGGCCGGCACTGGGGTGGAATCCGCATCGGCTATCTGGTCCCGGGTGATTCGGCCGGAAAGAACCTCTGAAAATTCGCAACAGGAAGAGGCTGCAGATTATACTGTGAAAGTTTCACGACCTGTGGTATGTCTATAAAAATTTTACAATTTTAAAGACTTGGATAAAAGGCGTATGAAACATCTGGGGGACATACTGGTCGAGGCTGAAATCATCAGCAAAAAGACTCTTGAGCGCGCGCTCGCCCGCCAGAAAGAAGAAAAGAAACGCCTCGGTATGGTGCTGGAAGAGATGGGTGTCATCACCGAGGATGAACTGGCCGAAGCTCTGGCAAAGCAATTCAACTTCAAAACCATCAAAAATTTTGTCAGCCACAGTTTTTCCCAGGAACTTCTCGACCTGCTCCCGTCTGATTTCTGCATGAAAAAGCTGGTCTTTCCGCTCAAGCAGAAGGATACGATGCTTGCGGTGGCAATTACCGACCCGTTTGACATAGAAACCATGGAAATGCTGTCGCGGATCAGCGGCTATCAGATTATCCCGGTTATTTCAACCCGCCGCGAGATTCTTGATGCCGTGTCACGGCATTACCTGAAGGGCCAGACCAGCACCGATGGTGGCGATTCGGTTCTTGTGGTTGAAGATTCGACGCCGGTGGCAACGGTCATTCAAGTGGCGCTTGCCAAGGAGGGTTTCAACGTCATCCTGGCAAGTGATGGTCTGGAAGGTTTGAAGCTAGCGGTCTCAGAACGGCCCCGCCTGATCATCACCGACTCGGTCATGCCACGCATGGACGGCTACGGCCTGTTGCGGGCGATCAAGGGAAACCCGATGACCGCTGATATTCCGGTCATCATGCTGACCTCCAAGGCATCAACCGAAGACGAACAGAAAGCCCTGGAGTTCGGTTTTATCGATTTCATCCCCAAGCCTGTCCAGCCGGTACGGGTTGTCTCGCGGGTAAAGCGGGTCCTTGAGCTTACCAAGAAGTACAAACGCTGAATATCCCGCTGTTCAGTTCCTCCTCCGCAGATTACAGATCAAAGCCGCAGTAGGACAGGTTAAAGCTCTTGTTGCAGAGCGGGAAGTCTGATATCTGCTCGTTCCGCAGCGCCATGGCAAGGCCGCTCCAGTTATGGAACGAGGGGTCCTTGATCTTGTAGCTCGAAAAAGCGCCGCTGCCAGACGTGATCGCCACATGGCAGATTTCGCCCCGCCAGCCCTCAACCAGTGCCACTGCCAGCCGGCCGCCCCGGGCCGGGCCGCAAGGCCCCATCCATGCCCCCTCCGGAAGAGCCTCCAACTGTTCACGGATAATTGCGATCGAAATCTGCGATTCCTTCCAGCGCAGCCGCGCCCGGGCCTGCACATCACCATCGGCTTCCACCTGCAGCGGAATCGTACAGGTCCGGTAGATGCCGAACGGGTGATCCAGCCGCACATCGCGGGCAATCCCGCAGGCACGGGCTGCCGGACCAACAAGGCCCAGGTCGCGGGCAGCATCGCGGCTGACAACACCGGTATTTTCAAAACGGGCCATAACCGATGGCGAATCCCACAGCAGACCGACGGCCCCGGCATAGTCACGCTCCACCTGAAGAAGGCGGGCAAGCAGATCTGTGGCGCGGGACTCCGGACAATCGAACAGCACTCCCCCCGGACGGACAAGCCCTCGTCCGAAGCGGCTCCCACACAGGGCCGCCGTCATATTCAGGAAATCCCCTCTGATCCTTCCACAGAAGGACATTGTCGGCAGATAGCCAACATCGCCGGCCAACGCCCCCAGATCTCCGCAGTGGTTGGCCAGCCTTTCCAGTTCAAGGGCGATCCCGCGCAGTGCGTCGGCACGTGGCGGAGCCTCAACTCCGGCCAACGCTTCACAGATCATGGCATGGGCCGTGGCATGGCCGATGGTAGTGTCGCCGGCGATTGTCTCCATTTGGTGAATCGCAGCACGTCCGGAGACGCCTGAAAGGGAGCGCTCAATGCCGCGGTGTTGGTAACCGAGAGCTATTTCCAGGTGGAAAACCGTTTCTCCGTGGCACTGAAAGCGGAAATGACCCGGCTCGATGATTCCGGCATGGACAGGACCGACGGCGACCTCATGGACCTCATCCCCGGAAACCCTGAAAAAATCTCCGACACAGGGGAGAATATTTTCGTCCCGACCGCGTCCCCAGGCGTCCCGGCCGTTACGTGAACGCTGGTAACGGACTGGTTTGAACCATGGATGCCCATCAACGGGGATCCCCCACTGCTCGGCAATTTCACGCTCAAACAGATGCACATCAGGGCAGGCACTGCTGATCGAGGGCAAGCGCTCTCCAGCGTATGCCCGAAGAACCCCGATTCGGGACTGGCTTCCTGTCAGAACGCACCAGAGCGTAACTCTGCCAGCCGGATCGGTTGAACCGAAATAGGATGCGATCCGCCACCCCTGCCCTGTCAGCGCAACGATTGTCTGAAGAAAGTCATCCTGCGGCAGCAGCGGTAGGTCATCAAGGGCACAGCTGCCGCCATTCTGGATACTCCGGAACGGTTCCCGGTTCACATGCCACCTCCCGCGAGACGGGCCGCTTCATCGATCAGACGGGAAAGCGGCGGCGGCAGCCAGATTCCCAGCAGGGCCACCAGTATCAAAAGGAACGTCGGCGGGCCGGCCAGCACGAGTGTATCGCGGTATTTGGTCCGCTGGCGGTCCCGGGGAGGTTCACCGAACACGACCGGCAGGATGGTCAAGGCCATACCCAGAAAAGCCACCATCAGCAGTAAGGCCGTCATTGCACCCACGCGACCCCACCCCAGGCTGAAGGATGCCGAAAAAACGAGGTACTCGCTGAAGAAGGGGAGAAACGGCGGAGAGCCGGTCAGTGCCAGAAATCCCCCCAGAAACAGTGCGCCGCTCCAGGGTGCCCGGCGCAGGGCGCCACGGGCCGCTTCCCGGTTTTTCGAGCCGAACGCCCGGTGAATGTTCCCGGCAACAAGAAACAAAACGCCTTTGGCGAGACCATTGCCGATCAGATGCAGCATGACCCCTCTCAAGGCCGGCCCGCCGATGCCGAGCGCCACGGCGAACAGCCCCATATGTTCGACGCTGGAGTAAGCCAGCATCCGCTTGAAATCGGTCTGGCGCAGCAGAAAGACCGCCGCTACGGCGATCGAGAATAAACCGACACCGGTCAGGATCACCCGGTAAACCCTCACATCACCCGTAATCATGCAGATCTGGTAAACCCTGATCAGGCCGAGCAGGCCGCAACTGGCCAGCCCTCCTGCCAACATTGCCCCGACCAGGCCGGGCGCTTCGCCGTATGCATCAGGTTTCCAGGTGTGCATCGGTGCCAGTCCCATTTTGGCACCGTAGCCGATCAGCAGCAGAATAAAGGCTGCGTTCAGCCATGCTGACGGGAGCTTGGGGGCGGCTCCCTGAAGTGATTCAAGCAGCAGCGACGGTTCAATGCCGGCAACCAGCATCGAATAGGCGAGGAAGAAGAGCCCGAGTAATGCCATTGCAATACCGACCGAGCAGACCATCATGTATTTCCAGGTCGCCTCGATTGAGCGGGCGTTGCGGTTGAAATAGACCAGCGGGGCCATGGTCAGGGTGGTTGTTTCGATTGCCAGCCAGAGGATTCCAAGGTGGTGGGCAACGCTTGCCAGGGTCATGGCTGAGAGGCAGACCAGCATGCCGACACAGAGCACCCGGTTGTCACGCTCACTGCGATAACGCAGGTAGGAGACCGCATAGACGGAACATGCTCCGAACAAAAGCGACATTTCCAGCAGAAAAATTTTCCCGATCGCATCCAGTTCGATCCATTCCGAAGGCGATGGTGGCGGTGAAAACACAATCGCTGCAATCACATGACCGATGTGGAGCAATGCGACGACCGGCAGCACCAGCGGGCGCTGATGATTGGAAGGGACCAGCCAGGCGGCCACCGCACCGGCCAGAGGGAGAATCGCCAGAAGCGCCACCAGGAGCATCACTCCACCTCCCGCAGGGCCGTCATACGGCTGGTGTCGATCGAAGAAAACTCCCGGCTGATCTGATTGATGATGATCACCATGACGAAAATTCCGGCAATCAGGTCCAAAAGCGCACCGGCCTCGACCATCAGTGGCATGGCCTCGGTCAGAAGCAGACCGAAAATGAAAATTCCGTTCTCAAGCATCAGGTAGCCGATAACCTGGTTGATCGCCTTGCGGCGGCTGGTCAGGTCAATGAATCCGGCCATGATCGTTGCCAGGGCCGCCGGGACAGCCAGGAGACCACGGTGTGCCGGTGCCAGGGGGAGATAGGACACCACGGCAAAGGCCAGGCCGGTTACAACCGCCCCAGCAAGGATATTGCCTGAATAGCCCAGAAACGGCTTGAGAGTCTCATTTACCTCTACTTTCTTCAAGGCATTCAGGAGAAGCCAGGGAATGCAGACACCTTTTGCCAGCAGCACGAACAGCGCCATCACCAGAAGGTGGAACTGAAACTGGTGTGTCATCAGTGGCAGTGCAGCCAGCACGATGCCCTGTGCCGCAATGGCACGGATGGCAACCCGGGTGCGATGGGTGCCCAGAACCAGAATATTGATCAACAGAACCACCACCAGCATCTGATCGGCAAGCGACGTCATCCGGTCACCTCAATACCAGCATCATGGCAAATGCGGAAAGGATGCAGGCCGCCAGCAGCATCTGCGGCACCCGCACCAGGCGGAAACGAGCCATGGTCGACTCCACGACGCCGATCATCACCGCCAGCAGAAGCATCGACACCACGAACACCAGCCAGTCAAGAAGGGAGCTGCTGACCCGGATCGGCAGGGTTACATGCAGGAAAAAGGCTCCCAGCAGGAACAGTTTCAGTGATGCTCCGTAGAGAATCATGCCGAACGCAGGACCACTGTGGTCCAGCACCATCACCTCATGGATCATGGTCAGTTCCAGGTGTGTGTTCGGGTCATCAAACGGAATGCGGCAGTTTTCGGCAAGCAGCACCACAAACAGGCCTGCCACAAGCAGGATCAGCGCCGCACCAGAGGTCATCCAGAGCGCAGTCGAAGAGTGGGTCAGAATTGTCGAGAGAGAAAGAGAGCCGGAAAGACGCGAAAGTACCAGCAGTGAGATAAAGACCACCGGCTCAACCAGGCAGGAAAAGGTCACCTCCCGGGCCGCCCCCATCCCCTCAAAACTGGAGCCGGTATCCAGCGCGGCTACGGTCGTGAAGAAGCGTCCCAGGGCCAGCAGGTAGACGAACAGAATCATGTCACCATTGAATGAGAGCGGAGGCAGATGGTTGCCAAGCGGGATCAGGAGGGCAGCGGTCAGTGTGGCTGCCAGTGTTACAACCGGGCCGGCGCGAAAGACCCAGGTGGTGGTATGGCTGAAAACACTGCCTTTGCGCAGCAGCCGGAAAAGATCGTAATAGGGCTGCAGGAAAGGGGCGCCGGTCCTGCCGGCAAAAGCCGCCTTGGTCCGGTTGATCACTCCGAACAAAAGCGGCGGCATGGCCAGCATCAGCAGAATATGGATCAATCCGTCAACCATTTCCATTCCTGAATTGGGTTTCAGCGGGAGCGGCCGTACCCTCCGCGACCAGCCGCCGATCGGCGGAATTCCCAGGGCGGCGTCGGCCGGTTATCACGCCAGAGACCAAGCCTGCTCGACCGGGCACGGTTTTCACTGCCGATGTATTCCGAGGCGTATGGCCCCTGCAGATACTGGCGATAAGCCCAGGCCATCCCTTCGGCCACCATTTCCCGGTTAATGTCACGCCCCTTGTAGCGGATTACGGCAACCGCCCGCTGATACTGGTCGGTTTCAACAATTTCAGCAGATACCTGCCGGCCCATAATCTTATACTGCAGGGTCCGCTTGGCGACTTCACCATAGGGTTGCCCCGGCTTGTCCGGCTTCTGGGTTTCAGGGGCATCAATGCCGTACAGGCGGACCTTGAGGCGGCTCTGTTCACGGGTTGTCAAAAGAACCGTGTCCCCGTCATAGACGGCCCGCACCATACCGTCGATGATCCGGCCGGCCCGCGCTTCCCCGCAGATAGCACACACAAGCAGCAGAATCATCAGGGCGGTGCGCTTCATCTATACAAGCTCCTGGGGGTAATTAAACTCCGTCGAGCCTGGCACCGGCCGGGCTGAGCGAAATGCAGACATGATATCGGGCCAGCGGTCCCGAGGTTCCTGGGACAGATCCATCACAAACGAGGAGCAACCCGACTGCTGCAACTCCTGGCGCCGCCCCGTCAGGCAAAACGGAGTTTTGGCATAAATCGTCTGCAGCCCGTCACGGGTGCTGACACTATACTCCTCCCCACGGTCCGAGTGAAGTGGAATATTGGTATGAACGTCGCGAATCTTTATTTTTGTGGTCATGACCGGCAATGGTCCGAATACCAGCAAACGTCGTTCGACAGGCATCTCATATGCCAGCAGATCGGCCAGATTTGCCGCATCGTCTTCCAGGTACAACGTAACGCTTTCAGCACCTCTTTCGTGCCAGGCCAGCAGCGCCTGGCTGTTGAGAGTAAAACAGCGGTGCCAGGCCGAAACCCGAACCCCCGCTAATCCCTTGAGAAGAGCAAAATGCGACAGATTGGAAACTTCGAAACGGCGAAATCCGGCCTGATGGAGCTGCTCCAGAACACCCTTGAGGAGCGCGGTGTCCCGATCAAACAGGATAAACGGCAATTGCCAGATGATCCGGTCAGCCGATTCCCTCATCCTGCTGGCCAGTGAAGGCACGAGATGTATGGCAGACCGGGTCAGACTGATTGCTACCGAATCGGCACCGTTTAAAAGAGGGAATCTCCACTCCCTGGGCTGGTCGATCAGGACCGTCAAAACCTCACGCGGCCTGTTCCCGGTAAAACGCGATGGCAGCTGCAGCTCTTTCAGCGCCGCTTCACGGGATACTGCTCTTTCCTGGCGGAGCCGGCACGAAACCTGTTCCTCCAATTGGCGGTACAAATCCCGGCGAATCTGCTTGAACAAAGATGACGGTATCAACACCGCCGGAAATCCAGGGGCCTCGAGCGATTCCAGTTCGAACAGCGTGTCACCTGTTTTTGAAAACTGTGCCTGCAGCACCCCCAGCATATCGTTGCTGCGGGACGATTCCAGGGGGCCGAGTGGAAAGCTGGCCGCGTGAGTCAAACCAGCAACCGCAGCTTCGATGCGGAGGGTGCTGTCGATCAGCGACGCCTTCAGACGGCAGCGGAGTTTCTGCCGCGGCGCCGAATCAAGACGGCGCTGACAGGCACTGTCGCTCAGGGTAAATGCCTCCCGTGAAGAAACCTTGTAGATGGCATCGCCGGCCTTGAAGCTGAACGGGGTTACAACCTCAACCGGTGTGCCCGGTCTGCTTTCCATCACCGGCCGGCGGTTCTGGAACAGTTCCCGCACGGTCCAGGCCTGACCGGCCATATCGCTTTTGGGCTGAACCCGCAGGCGGTCACCGATGTGGATCGTATCGCGGCTCTCAAATGTCAGGCGGCTGCCCTGAATTGTTTTGACCTGACCGACAAATCGGCCGGTACCGCCTTTCTGCCACGGGTTCGTAATATCATCGGGCTGCGGCGAGGCAAGAAAACCTTTGGTGGGCGTGCGCCCGAAAGAGAATTTTAGTATTTCTTTTGCCGCTTTGATCGAATCGGCCTGGGTGTGCTCGGATGAATCAAGGACCAGACGGTAGGCTTCGACCACGTTGGCAACATATTCGGCCGACTTCATCCGTCCTTCGATTTTGAGCGATGCCACGCCAGCCCGTGCCAAATCAGGAATCATGTCAATCGTCGAAAGATCGTTGGTGGAAAAATAATGCCCCTGCTTGCCGCGATGTTCATAAAGCCGCCGGCAGGGCTGGGCGCAGCGTCCGCGGTTGCCGCTGTGCCCCCCCAGGTAGGAGGAGAAAAAACATTGCCCGGAAATGGAGAAACAGAGCGCTCCATGGACAAAAACCTCGATCTCAACCGGAGTGGCCCTTACAATCGAGGCGACCTCATCCAGGGCCAGCTCTCTGGCAAGTACCGCCCGTTCGAAGCCGAGTTCGTGCAGCATCTGCACTCCGGGGGTATTGTGGATGGTCATCTGGGTAGAAGCGTGCAGCGGGATGGACGGAAAGTGGTTCCGGACTAGCCTGGCCACAGCCATGTCCTGAACGATCACACCATCCGCCCCCATCCCTGCCAGGGCCGCCAGAGTATCAACCAGGCTCGGCAGCTCCTTTTCCTTGACCAGCGTATTGAGGGTGACATAGAGACGGCGGCCGTGGGCATGGGCATAGGCCAGCATCCGTTCCATCTGGGCCAGAGTGAAGTTCTTTGCCCTGGCACGGGCCGAAAAATCGCGCAAACCAGCATAAACCGCGTCGGCGCCCTTCTCCAGAGCGGCAAAGAACGACTCCAGCGATCCGGCCGGGGCGAGGAGTTCTGGCTTTTGTGAAAAATCTGGCATCCGCATCCTTTTCAAACAAGAAAGCGCCCCAAGCGGGGCGCTTTACCTTTGCCTACAGAACGTGATTGTTGCGCAAGACCAAAGATGTCAAGGCTTGGCGCCGAGGCGTAGCAGTGCTGCGCCGCAGTCAAGAAACCACCGACTTGGGCCGGGATTGCGCAAAGGGCGCGTTCTCATTTTTCGACCAGAATGCGGAGCATGCGGCGCAGCGGCTCGGCAGCGCCCCAGAG
>DCNF01000096.1:9098-9436 GCA_002322035.1 Geobacter sp. UBA1603 | reverse complement strand
CCAGCCCCCCACAGCAGCTGATCCCCGCAGGTAAAAGCCTGGACAAACTGCGGCCCCATCTTCATCTTACGAACGCGCCCCACCGGCACGGTCAGGGTGCCGGAAACGGCAGCCGGTGTGAGCCCTGCCAGAGTCTCGGCCTTGGTGTTGGGGATAAGTTTCGCCCACTGGTTGTCGTTGGCGATCAGGTTCTCGATGTCGGCCAGCGGCAGGTCCTTGTTGAGCTTGATGGTGATAGCCTGGCTATGGCAGCGCATGGCGCCGACGCGGACGCAGATGCCGTCAACCGGGATCGGCGTGGTGGTGCCGAGGATTTTGTTGGTCTCGGCAAAGCCTTT
>DCNF01000096.1:7057-9024 GCA_002322035.1 Geobacter sp. UBA1603 | reverse complement strand
ATCCAGGGGAGCACGTTGCCGGCCAGCGGGAAGCCGCCGAACTCTTTCATCGGCAGAGAGCCGTCGCGCAGGGCTGCGGTGACTTTCTTGTCGATTTCCAGGATGGCTGAACCGGGATTTTTCAGTTCTTCAGCCACGACACCGTTCAGCACACCCATCTGGCAGAGCAGCTCACGCATATTGGGGGCGCCGGCACCACTGGCCGCCTGGTAGGTCATGGAAGACATCCACTCGACAATACCGGCGCGGAAAAGGCCGCCCAAGCCCATCAGCATCAGGCTGACAGTGCAGTTGCCGCCAATGAAGTCCTTCTGCCCGTTTTTCAGTGCCGCGTCGATCACATTGCGGTTGACTGGGTCAAGGATGATGACGGCGTCCTTCTCCATCCGGAGGGTTGAAGCCGCATCGATCCAGTAGCCGTTCCATCCCTGCTTGCGAAGTTCCGGGTGGATCGCCTTGGTGTAGTCCCCTCCCTGGCAGGTGATGATGACGTCAAGCTTTTTCAGCTCCTCGATGTCTTCGGCCTTTTTCAGGGTGCCGGCGTTCATGGGGGCCGCCTGCCCCGCCTGGGAGGTGGAGAAAAAGACCGGCTCGATGCCGATGCTGAAATCACCTTCCTCCTGCATCCGCTGCATGAGGACCGATCCGACCATACCGCGCCAACCGACGATTCCGACTTTCATAGCCATAGTTATGGTTCCTTTACTAAAAAATAGTCAAGCAGCCTGCTTGTACCCATCAGAATTGTCAACATACCCCATCATGAGGTGTTCGACACTAATGTCCTCATCCAGCTCATCCCAGTGAATTCCGACACCCCCGCCACTGACGATAACCCGATTGCGCTGATCTGGAGTCGCTGCGAGAAGTCTGGGGAAAAACACCAAGGGAACCGTTAATACTCTCCCGTCACGCAGCGATACAACCATAGAATCCTCGCTGAACGTTACTTCTGAGGCCAATGGCTTAATTGCTGGTGTATTCACGCCATTTCTCCTTCATAAGAAGTTGGTTTTGCAAAATCACATCCCATATTTCAGCTAACTGGTGAGCCGCAAAACCTAAATTATCCGCAAGCAGAATCTCCGGTTCCAGCCAGAACTTGGCGATCCGCTCCCCTTCGCGAACATGCATGTGGAGAGGTTCCCGAGGGGTTCCTTCATTGGAATAGAGGAAAAATCGATAGCCTTTATAACGAAAAACTACCGGCATGGCTACAGCGCAGCAATAATGGCGTTGCCCATCTCCTTCGTATTGACCAGTTTTTCGCCATCCTTCTTCTGATAGATGTCGCGGGTGCGGTAACCCTGATCGAGAACTTTCGCCACCGCGTTATCGATGGCATCGGCCGCATCGATCATGCCGAAGGAGAACTTCAGCATCATCCCCATGGAAAGAATCTGGGCGATCGGGTTGGCAATCCCCTGGCCGGCGATGTCAGGAGCTGAACCGCCGGAGGGTTCGTACATGCCAAAGGTTCCTTCGGCCAGCGATGCCGACGGCAGCATACCGAGCGAACCGGTCAGCATAGCAGCCTCGTCGGAAAGGATGTCGCCGAACATATTCTCGCAGAGGATGACGTCAAACTGCTTGGGCCAACGGACGAGCTGCATGGCGGCGTTGTCCACATACATGTGGGTCAGCTCCACATCCGGATATTCCTTGGCGATGGTGATGACTACCTCGCGCCAGAGAACGGATGAGGAAAGCACGTTGGCCTTGTCGATGGAGCAGACCTTCTTACCGCGCTTGCGGGCGGCCTGGAAGGCCACATGGGTGATCCGCTCGATCTCCGGCACGCTGTAGCGCATGGTATCGAAACCGACCCGCTCGCGCCCCTGGCCCTCGATACCCTTGGGCTGGGCGAAGTAGATGCCGCCGGTCAGCTCGCGGATCACCAGCACGTTGAAACCGCCGCTGATCACCTCTTCCTTGAGCGACGAAGCGCCGGTGAGCGACGGGAAGAT
>DCNF01000096.1:921-6961 GCA_002322035.1 Geobacter sp. UBA1603 | reverse complement strand
GCCCCGCGCTCCGGCTGCTCGTCCGGCGGCAGGCTTTCCCACTTGGGGCCGCCGACGGAGCCGAACAGGATCGCGTCGGAGGCCTTGCAGATATCAACCGTTGTCTGGGGAAGGGCCTTCCCCTCGTTATCAATGCCGGCACCGCCGACATTGGCGTGGGTGCGCTCGAACGTCACGCTGTATTTTGACTCGACAGCATCCAGCACGCGCAGTGCCTCGGCCATCACCTCCGGCCCGATGCCGTCACCCGGCAGAACCGCTATTTTGTAGGTCTTGGACATTGGTTAAATCCCCGCCTTTTCTTTCAAGATGGCAGCCTTGTCGGTCTTCTCCCAGGAAAACTCCGGCAACTCGCGGCCAAAATGGCCGTAGGCAGCAGTTTTTTTGTAGATCGGACGGAGCAGATCAAGCTGCTCAGTGATGGCGCGGGGACGCATATCAAACACTTCGCGAACCAGTTCCGCCAGGCGCTCGTCACTCACTTTGCCGGTGCCGAAACTGTTGACATTGATCGAAACCGGCTGGGCAACGCCGATGGCGTAGGCCACCTGCACTTCGCAGCGGTCACAGACGCCGGCGGCAACCAGGTTTTTGGCCACGTAGCGCCCCATGTAGGCGGCCGAACGGTCGACCTTGGAAGGATCCTTGCCGGAGAAGGCGCCGCCGCCGTGGCGGCCCATGCCGCCGTAGGTGTCAACGATGATCTTGCGGCCGGTCAGTCCGCAGTCCCCCATCGGTCCGCCGACCACGAACCGGCCGGTAGGGTTGATGAAGTAGCGGGTATTCGCGTCAAGCAGTTCAGCAGGAATAACCGATTTAACGACCTGCTCGATGACATGTTTTTCAATCTCCGCATGATTGACGTCGGGGGTGTGCTGGGTTGAAATGACCACCGTGTCAACGCGAACCGGCTTGCCGTCCACATATTCGACGGAGACCTGTGACTTGGAGTCGGGGCGGAGGAAATGAAGTTCTCCGGCCTTGCGCACCGCAGCAAGCTTTTCTACCAGACGATGGGACAGCTGGATCGGCATCGGCATCAGCTCCGGTGTTTCGTTGCAGGCGTAGCCGAACATGAGCCCCTGATCGCCGGCACCCTGCTCCTTGTGCAGGCCTTCGCCCTCGGAGACCCCCTGGGAGATATCGGGGGACTGACGATCAAGGGAAACCAGCACGGCGCAGGTGTCGGCATCGAAGCCCATGCCGGAATCGGTATAACCGATTTCACGGATGGTGGCGCGGACGATTTCCGAGTAATTGATGACGGCGTTGGTGGTTATCTCGCCGGCGATGACCGCCATGCCGGTGGTAACCATGGTTTCGCAGGCCACGCGGGCGCCTGGATCCTGGGCCAGTATGGCATCGAGGATGGCATCGGATACCTGATCGGCCACCTTATCGGGATGCCCTTCGGACACGGACTCTGAAGTGAAGATGAACTTTTCTGCCATGGGTGCTGCTCCTCTCGTTACGTTTGGTATTGACACAAAAACGACGTGGCGTCTGCTGGAAATTGAATTTTTAAATTTAGTCCGTATCTGCCTGTTCTGTCAAGCAAAGAGGACAACGGCAAGATTCTGTTTGACGTCTCTTCCTTCTATTCTGCACAATAGCCAAAAATACCGCCGGAATCGGATGTATTCCGGCATGAAACGGCGGATAAGATTTATGAAAAAATACTTTATAGCTGTTCTGATTGGCAAATTACTTCTTATTTTTCCAAATCCTGGCGATTGTATGGAAATAGACACATTTTACCTTTTATCCTATGGTGAGATGCCTTCCCAAAAAGCAACTCAAAAGTCGGCAGCATTATCTGTAACAAATCCTGACATACCCCCATTAGCTGACTTAAATAACAATGGAGTGCCCGATTGGATTGAAACTGTGGCAGCAACATTTGAGAACGTCTATGCATCCTATGCTTTGCTTGGTTACCGTCCTCCCCCCACGGCGGATGGATTCTATCATGTATATTTGAGAGATTTGTCAGCACAACGAATTTATGCCCAAACAACAAGCGAAATCAATATACCTGCATATGGTTATCCGTATTCATATTCAAGTTTTATTGAGATGGACAAGGACTTTGCTAGTGACATTTATACAAAAGCGTCATCAAATGGAGGAATTCCTTTATATTATCCGATCGACAGCCTAAACATTACAGCTGCGCACGAATTTCATCATGCAATACAATACGGCTATAACTTTTACTTTGATATATGGTACGCAGAAGCATCATCAACATACTATGAAAAACTATTGTATCCTAATATATACCAAAATTATTCATACATTGATGCTTGGTATAAAAACAGTACAAAAAGCTTGGATCTTCCTGTCGACAATAACGCGGTAACCAGCGGCGCCGGCTATTCAAGATGGTTATTTAATCAATATTTAGTAACAAAATACCCTACAGTCGATGTTATAAGGTCTGTTTGGTCAAGCATAAACAATATTTCTCCTGTAAATAATTTTGACATACCAATGCTTCCAATTATTGAGAATGTAACTAATTCTTATTTAGGTAATTTAGGAAACGATTTTATTGATTTTGCAAAAAAAGTATATACCAAAAATTGGGGATCTTCTATTGATTCAAATAGATTAAGCCAATATTACCCATTGTCATCTTATAATTATTATCCAGTAAACAGTACAAATACTCCTACAAATACAATAACATTACCTCACTATTCATTTGCATACTATCGTTTCATGCCGAGTAATTTAATTAGCTTATTAAACATAACAACAACATATAATAATGGTATTAGCACATATGTTTACAAAAAAACACCATCGTCAATAATAGAAATAATACCTACAACAAATGGATCTATACAAAATTATAATATATCTGATTTCAATTTTCTAAACTCACTAACAGATGAAATAGTGTTGTTAATCGTTAATAGCTCAAACACAGACAACCTTAAAGCTTCATTTAGCACTGATGGCAGCATCACACCATTACTAAAAACAGCCCAACTGGTTCAAAGTTCAACAAATAATAATACTAATATATTGGCACGATCTACGGCCTTACAGCACAGCTTGAAGCGGGACTGGGACATGCTTCAACCTCAAACACAAAAAATATTAGCGAAATATCTGGCTGCACCTGTGCTTTCCGGAGAATCAATATTTACTTCTAGCAATGGGCACTTCAAGATTCACTACGCAACAACTAACACAACAGCAACAAGCGGGGGCGGCAGTTCCGGCTGTTTTATCGCCACGGCCGCCTATGGCAGTTATCTGCATCCGCAGGTGGCCCTGCTGCGGCAGTTTCGTGACGAGCACCTGATGAGTAACGCCCCGGGCAGGGCCTTCGTCCGGTTGTACTATCGCTACAGCCCACCGATTGCCGGCTTCATCGCCCGCCATGAGTCGCTGCGCACCGCAACGCGGCTTGTGCTGACGCCGGTCGTGATTTCCGTCGCCCATCCGCTTGCTGCGGCAGGCGGTGTACTGGCGGCAGGCGGGGCGTTATCCCTCATGCTTCGCAACCGCCGACGTCATCGGTTGACCATCCTGCCCGAAAGAGCTTCCTGACCAACAGCGGGCGGTCGGATTACCGGCCGCCTGTTCTGCTTTCAGTTGATACCGCCCACCTGCTCCGGGCCCGCGCCAACTCCCTACCGTCAGACACCGTGCCGATACGATGCAGAAAGCAGTCGCCTTCCGTTGGCTCAGGCCGACAGCAGCTGGTAATCGTGTCGCCATAGCGGGCCTCGGCCCTGAAACCAATCTCAAGAGAGATCAGCGTAGATTCGTCGGCAATCGCTGAAGGTACCGCTTCAAGAGCCCATCCAGCATAGACCGTGTTATTGACATGCCGGTTGATGTCGAGGTTATCCCGCAGGACCGGCAGTCTCAGGGTTTCATCGCACTCTATTTCCGGCAGAGTTGCAAAATCATCATCTATCGCCCGTACCCCGTTGAGGGGGTATGCCGGCAGCACATCGTCTAGCTTCACCGGCCGACGTGTTGTCGTATCGAGCACCGCCCATGATGTGGTGGCCGCGCCACAAGGTACACCCGCCCCATCGAACAGTTCGAAGTCACGAATACAGAAGATCGTTCCCCGTGAGACCGGCCAGGTCCTGATCGTGATGCTGTCCCTGACACGGGGATAGTGGCTCATCTTCAGGTTGATACGGGACAGCACCCAGGTCCGTCCGGTTTTCAGAAGATCAACCACTCCGATGCCAAGACTGAGCGCATGATCTGCGGCAGCAGACTGAAGATAGTTCAACAGGGCGGCAGGCTTAACGAAACCGTGCTGATCAAGTTCATAGTAACGGGCATCGACCGTGGTCTGATGTATGACATTTTCTTGCACGTCTTGCCTACCTGATGCGCCGTCCCCGAGGGGTGTTAGCGTCTGGCCTCTGGGCAGATTTCCGTCCGCCCTGTTTTACCGGCTTCCCAGCTGCCGGTTTCTGGGGCCTGGCAATACTGACGGTAATCAGCAGCTCTCCCAGCAAGGCACCGTCAAGGCATTCGATGGCCTCCTTGAGCTCTTCCTCCCGCGACATGCGCACATAAGCACATCCCTTGGATTTGCCCGACTCCGGATCGGTAATGATATGCACCGAGGTCACCGTGCCAGCAACGGCAAACAGACGCCGCAGGTCATCTTCCGTTGCATCGTAGGGCAGATGCCCCACATAGAGTTCTTTTGCCATTTATATGTTCCTTTTTGGGCCGTTGCCGGCCGGAAACCAGATTCCTGCGCCCATTGCCATTCCGACATCACGGCACCCCAGATAGTCGCTGTGAATTCTCAAGCCGTTCTCCACAAGCTTCATGCCGACCTCAACCTTATGAAACGCCTCGTTGCGGCTGTGATCGGCGACGAGCAGCACGGTCGAAGGGAGCTGCCGCAGCTTGAGGTAGAGCTCCGAGATGTTTTTGAGGTTCTCCGGGAAGAAATCTTCAACCGGATCAAGCACGATCAGCTTGCATTTGTAGTATTCGCTGAACTGGTGAAGATAAGCATAGGTTTTTGTCATACTGCCTGAAACATCGACCAGATGGGGTGAAACGCCAAAACATTCATCAAACAGTGAGATATGGGTGAAATTGTCGATGGAGTCGTTGATGCGCTCCGCGATGTCCGGTACTGTTGTGGCCCACTCCCTCACCAGGCGCTTGAATCGTCGATGGCTGTCCTCATCGGTGTCGCGGGCATTGATGAACAGGACTTTCCCCGGCTGAAGACATTTATAGCTGTCGAGAAAGGGGAGGCCGAACGCAACCGACATGGCCAGCTGGGTCGCCAGGGTTGTCTTGCCGAAGATTTCACCGGTCTGAAGTGATACCAGTGCATTGGCCGGGATCAGCTCCTCAATCAGGTAGTCCTCGGGGTTCGGCTGAACGATCTCCTGCTCATGCCATTCTTTGACCCCAAGCTTCTGTGCCAGGGGGTTGTCCTCGATCTTCAGGTTTGCCGTGATCGCCATGGTGTACCTGCCCGGATAAAGTACGGGAGAGCCGGGGCTCTCCCGGGTAGGAATCAGTAGCGGTAGTGTTCAGACTTGTAGGGCCCTTCCACCGGCACCCCGATGTAGTCGGCCTGCTCCTTGGTCAGCGTTGAGAGCTGCACGTTCAGCTTCTTCAGCTGCAGGCGGGCCACCTTCTCGTCCAGGTGCTTCGGCAGGGTGTAGACGCCGACCGGGTATTTGCCCGGGTTGCAGAAGATCTCGATCTGGGCGATGGTCTGGTTGGCGAAGGAGGACGACATGACGTAGCTCGGGTGGCCAGTGGCGCAACCCAGGTTCACCAGGCGCCCTTTGGCCAGCAGGATGATCCGGTTGCCCGACGGCAGGATGATGTGATCCACCTGCGGCTTGATCTCTTCCCACTGGTACTTCTCAAGAGCTGCGACCTCGATCTCGTTGTCGAAGTGGCCGATGTTGCAGACAATGGCCTGGTCCTTCATCTTGATCAGGTGATCGTGGGTGATGACATGGTAATTGCCGGTGCAGGTGACGAAGATATCACCCTTGTCGGCGGCGTAGTCCAT
>DCNF01000096.1:382-842 GCA_002322035.1 Geobacter sp. UBA1603 | reverse complement strand
GCGCAGATCGGGTCGACCTCGGTCACCCATACCTGTGCCGAGAGGGCGCGCAACGCCTGGGCGGAACCCTTGCCCACATCGCCATAGCCGCAGACGATGGCGACCTTGCCGGCGATCATCACGTCGGTAGCGCGTTTGATGCCGTCCACCAGCGACTCGCGGCATCCGTAGAGATTGTCAAACTTGGACTTGGTGACCGAGTCGTTGACGTTGATGCCCGGGAAGGCCAGCTCGCCCCGCTCGTGCATCTGGTAGAGGCGGTGTACGCCGGTGGTGGTCTCCTCGGTGACTCCTTTGATCTCCTTGAGGCGAACGGAGTACCAGGTCGGATCAACGGCCAGTTTCTTTTTAATGGCGGCGAAGAGGATGGTCTCCTCTTCCGAGCCGGGGTTGTTCAGCACGGAGATGTCCTTCTCCGCCTTGGTGCCGAGATGAAGCAGCAGGGTGGCGTCGCCGCCGT
>DCNF01000096.1:0-242 GCA_002322035.1 Geobacter sp. UBA1603 | reverse complement strand
ACGCCGGTGGCGGCGATGGCGGCTGCGGCGTGGTCCTGGGTGGAGAATATGTTGCACGAAGCCCAGCGCACCTCTGCCCCCAGGGCGGTGAGGGTCTCGATCAATACGGCGGTCTGGATGGTCATGTGCAGTGAACCGGTAATGCGGGCTCCCTTCAACGGCTGCGAGACAGCGTACTCCTCGCGGATAGCCATCAGGCCCGGCATCTCGGTCTCGGCGATCTTGATCTCCTTGCGGCCCCA
>DCNF01000008.1 GCA_002322035.1 Geobacter sp. UBA1603 | reverse complement strand
AAGAACATGGCCTCGTAGACCCCGTCCATCGGGTTCTTGTAGGAGTAGTCGACCTTCAGGCTGGATCCGGTAACATCCTCCTCGATGCCGACCACGAACTTGTTCTTCGGCTTGGCGGCCTTGAGGTTGTCGAGCACGGCCTTGGCCATGGCCGGGTTGAACTCTTTGGAGCCGAGACCATAGCGGCCGCCGACGATGACCGGGTAGCCGTTGAACTTGAACTTGCCGCTGGCCATGCCTTCGCCGATTGCGGTGCGCACATCCAGGTAGATCGGCTCGCCCAGGGCGCCCGGCTCCTTGGTGCGGTCGAGGACGGCGATCTTCTTGACGGTCTTGGGGAGCGCCTTGAGGAAGCCATCCAGCGGGAACGGACGATAGAGGCGGATCTTGACCACGCCGACCTTCTCGCCCTTCCTGACCAGATTCTCGACGGTGTCCTGTACGACGTCGGCGCCGGAACCCATGACGACCACGACGCGCTCGGCGTCCTTGGCCCCAACGTAATCGACCAGTTTGTACTTGCGACCGGTCAGCTTGCCGAATTTGTCCATCTCCTCCTGCACGATCTTCTCGCAGGCCGGGTAGAAGGGGTTGACCGTCTCGCGTCCCTGGAAGTAGACATCAGGGTTCTGGGCGGTGCCGCGCATGACCGGCTTGTCCGGATTGAGGCCGCGTGCCTTGTGCTCGGCGACCAGCGTGTCATCGACCATTGCCCGCATCTCGTCAAAGGTCAGCTCGGTCACCTTCTGCACCTCGTGGGAAGTGCGGAAGCCGTCGAAGTAGTGCAGGAACGGCACACGGCTGCGCAGGGTGGATGACTGGGCGATCAGGGCGAAGTCCATGACCTCCTGCACGTTGTTGGAGCAGAGGAAGGCCCAGCCGGTTGAGCGGCAGGACATGACATCAGAGTGGTCGCCGAAGATCGACAGGGCCTGGGCGGCGATGGCGCGGGCCGAGACATGGAAGACCGTTGAAGTCAATTCGCCGGCGATCTTGAACATGTTAGGGATCATCAGCAGGAGGCCCTGGCTGGCTGTAAAGGTGGTGGTAAGCGCACCTGCCTGCAGTGCTCCATGCACGGCGCCGGCGGCGCCACCCTCGGACTGCATCTCGACTACGGTCGGCACGTTGCCCCAGATGTTCTTCTCGCCGACCGCGCTCTTGGCGTCGGAGATCTCGCCCATGACCGATGACGGGGTGATCGGGTAGATGGCGATGACTTCGTTGGTGGCATGGGCCACGTGCGCTGCTGCGGTGTTGCCGTCAATGGTGACCATCTTCTTGCTCATGTACTGCCTCCTCTGTGGGATGTATGGTGTAAAACCAATCCTGGGCCAGAAAAACCAAAAACAGAACTAAACTGCAATGGAACGCGGATTTTCGCGGATACGGATGATTTAGACGGATTTGAATTTATTCAATAACGGTTCAATCCGCGCTCTATTACCTTTTGGAGTTTTATAATTCGTTTCGTCCCTGCAGTGCCCACTGCACTGTTGCCGCATCGACAAACTCGATGTCGCTGCCAAGCGGGATGCCATGGGCCAGCCGGGTTACTTTAACAGCCAGCGGTTTAAGCACTTTTGTCAGGTAGAGTGCAGTGGCCTCGCCCTCAACCGTAAAATTAGTAGCCACAACAATCTCACTGACACCCCCCTTGCCAATCCGCTCAAGCAACTCCTGGATGTTCAGGTCGCCGGGACCGATGCCGGATAAGGGGGAAATGGCGCCCTCAAGAACATGGTAGACCCCATGATAGGCGTTACTCCGTTCCAGGGCCATCAGGTCCTGGGAGTTTTCAACCACGCAGATCACAGATGTGTCGCGGGTGCCGCTACAGATGGGGCATGGATCCTGTTCGGTAATTGCAAAACAGACCGGACAGGGGTGCACCCGATCGCGGACATCCGTCAGGGCTTCTGCCAGAAGCGTCAGGTTCTGTGGCGCCTTGAGCAGATGGAATGCAAGCCGCAGGGCGGTTCGCTCCCCGACCCCGGGCAGCTTTTTCAACTCCCCCACCAGTCGCATCAGGGAGGATGATTTTGTTAGCATATTTTCCGGGCCAAATAAAACATTTTTTTAGTATTATAGCGAGGTTAAAAAAGATGCTCCCCCGCTTTGGTCCGACCCGAAACGGGCCGGGAGCCGGGGAGGAGCATGCTGAAACTGGCCTGTGGTGCGTGCACATGGTCGCCCTGGCATTGACACAACCCCACGCCACTATTAGTCGAACTAAAAAATTTAGTCAAATTAAATTTTATGTTTTTGGGTCATGATGCCATAGTTGTTTGTATATCAGCGAGTTATACTAAAAAAGCCCCGGGATACTCATGCCGCCCGTAATTTTGGACATTTCTTCGGAAAGCTCGCTCTGAACTTTCTTAAGAGCTTCATTGACTGCGGCGATGACGAGGTCCTGCAGCATTTCGACATCGTTCGGGTCAACGGCCTCTTTTTTTATTTTCAATGAAAGAATCTCGTTGCGGCCGTTAACGGTTACCGCGACAGCCCCTCCGCCTGACGTTGCTTCGGCTGTTTTCTGTTTTGCCTCTTCCTGCAGTTTCGACATTTTCTGCTGAATCATCTGGGCCTGTTTCATGATGCCCGCCAAACCTTTCGACATGAGCTCCTCCTGTGTGCTTTTTCATAAAACCGGGTTATGCGCTGCCGGTCATAGTCCCCTGATTTCAGTTATTGTTGCCCCAAAAATACGCTGGGCCTCGTTGATCAGAGGATGTTCGGCCACTTCTCGGGCCAGTTCATCCATCAATCGTGCCTGATCATCCTTTTTTTTTTCAGCCAGCGACCTGGGGGAAGTGCCGGGTTCAGGCGCGATGGACCTGATTGTAATCTGTGGTGTGCATCCACCCCATTCACGGGCCAGGCCGGTAACCTCTTCGACGAACTCCTTGTCCTGGGCCGAGGTAAGGTAATAGCTCCCGGCAGGAAAGCCAATTTCCATTGCTTCGGGTGAAAACAGAATCGGGCTCCCATGTTCAAGTACCGAGCCGCTGGCCGGATTTTTCGAAAGGCAGAAGGAGACAAATGTCTCCCAGGTATTTTGGGAGGGGGGCAGGCCAGGAGATGGCGCCGGATGACGGCTGATCCTGGGCGGCTCTGACGCGGTTGGCCGGGATGCATCCCAGGGAAGCGGGGGGGTATGCACCGCCCCGCTTTCCATTGCCTTGATCTTTTCAATCAGTTCCTGGATCGGCACCACTGGAGCCAGGGTTGCCGACTTGAGCAGGGTAATTTCCAGAATCAGCCGTGGAAAGGTCGCCTGGCCCATCTCGGTATCGGCCTTGATCAGCAGTGTCAGCCGGCGCTGGATGTCGAGGGGAGAAACCCGCGCTGCCTGCTGCCGGAGCTCTTCCAGCTCTGCCTCTGCCAGATCGAGGATTTCCTCCGGCTTCCTGACCGAACGGACCACCAGCAGATTGCGGAACTGTTCGATCATCTCCTGGCAGAACTGGCGTATGTTGTAGCCGACCTCATCGACCCGCTTGACTCCGGCCAGCACCGCCTGGGTATCGCCGCCGAATACAGCGGCTGAAATCTCAGCCAGAAGTTTGCGGTCGACCGCGCCGATCATGGTGCTGACATCCTCGTCATTGACCTGGTCGCCGCAAAATGCCAGCACCTGGTCGAAGACCGAGAGGGAGTCACGCATACTGCCGTCACCCTTGCGGGCGATCATGGTCAGGGCACGGTCGCTGATGGTGATCGTCTCTGCATCGGCGATGAAGCGCAGCCGCTCGATCAGTTTCGGCATCGGAATGCGGCGGAAATCGAACCGCTGACAGCGGGAGAGGATCGTAACCGGCACCTTGTGAGGCTCGGTGGTGGCGAAGATGAACTTCACGTGGGCCGGCGGTTCTTCAAGGGTCTTCAGCAGCGCGTTGAAGGCGCTGGTGGAGAGCATGTGAACTTCGTCGATAATGAAGATCTTGTAGCGGCTGTGGGAGGGGAGGTACTTGATGTTGTCGCGCAGCTCGCGGACATCATCGACGCCGGTATTGGAAGCTCCGTCGATCTCGAAGACATCGGTGGATGTGCCTTCGGTGATCTCCCGGCAGATCGGGCACTCGTTGCAGGGTTCCGTCGTCAGCCCCTGCTCGCAGTTGAGCGCCTTGGCCAGAATCCGCGCCGAGCTGGTCTTGCCGACACCGCGGGCTCCGGTAAAGAGGAAGGCATGGGCCACCCGGCCACTGTCGATGCCGTTCTGCAGGGTCCGGCTGACATGCTCCTGACCGGTCAGTTCCGAGAAGGTCTGGGGGCGGTATTTGCGGGCAAGGACTACATACGACAAGGAATCTACCTCACAGCAGGCTTTAAGGGGCAGCCGGACCGGGCACCTGTGGAACGGTGCGGCTTTGTGAGACTGTTTGCAGGTGGATATGATAGCCGGGTTTGCCCGCGGCACACGACAGGTGCCGCTGCCGTTGCTTCCTTCCGGACCTGGCGGAGTTCACGGCGTGCCGTTGCGCGGGGCCCGGCTATCATATCCACCTGCAAAACCGGTGAAAAAGGGAAAGCACGGTATCATGGAGCAGGCCGCTTGTCAAAAGATTCCATCAATGGGGCCGGCTGCTCCGCATTTATCCCGGAGCATCAAGGGTCGCTTCCAGCAGGGGAATGATAACGACTTTGATCTTGCCTTTGCCCCACAGCCCGATTTTTTTTGCAGCTGCCCGGGAAAGGTCGATGAAGTGGAACGGCTTCCAGGCGCAGCGGTCATTAACCGTAACCTGAACTTCCTGGCTGGTGGCCGGGTTGATCACCCGAACCACGGTGCCGAGCGGCAGGGTATAGTGTGCCGCCGTCATCTTCTCGGGGTCGTATCGGTGGCCCGAGGTGGTCCGGCGTCCCTCGAACCGCCGGGCGTAGTACGAGGCGAATCCTTCGGCCGGCTCCAGAGGGCTGCCTTTCTGCACCAGTTCTTCCAGAAACGTCGTTGCTGGCTGCGTGAGCTCGTTCAGCAGGGCGGATTGTTCCCCCGGTGCCTGATCTGCGGCAGCGGTCACAGACACCAGCAGCAGGACGGCTGCTATCGCTAATTTCAGCCTCATGGCGGGTTGTTATACCGTAGGCCTTTGCTCCGGTCAAGTTACTATGCGGCCGGTGCCAGATACTCCCGGATCGCTTCATGAAACCGGCGCGGCGCAAAGCCGAAGGTCTGCTGCCAGCTGCCATCGCAGATGCTCTCCTCCAGCAGCATCTGCAGCTGATCCATTGTGATCGGAAACTGGGGAATCATCTGCATGAACGGTATGATCAGTTTCATCAGCCCCAGCGGTGCGTGGGGTTTGAGGGGGGCGGCCTTTCCCATGGCGGCGGCAATCGCATCCAGCAGCTCGACATAGGTTAGGCGGTCATTGCCGCAGAGGCTGTAGACCTGGCCGGAAGTCTCCGGTTTTTCAAGTGCCATGGCAAAGCAGCGGGCCACATCATCGCCATGAATCGGCTGCAGCCGGTATGTTCCGCTGCCGATCACCGGCATGACCGGAGATAACCGAAGGTTGGCAGCCAGCATGTTGACGAAGGCGTCCTTCGGGCCGAAAATAAGTGATGGGCGGAAGATCGTCCAGTCAAGGCCGCTCTCGCGAACGCACACTTCGGCCCGCCACTTGGTTGTGTGGTACCCGGACACGGCATCCGGCCGGGTTCCCAGAGCCGACATCTGTAGATAGCGCCTGATTCCTGCAGCCTGAGCCGCAGCAACCGCGTTGGCCGTTGCCTGCAGATGCAGCCGCTCGAAGGTGATGCCGCGTGACGGGAACTCGCGGATAATCCCGACCAGGTTAATCAGCGCATCACAGCCGGCAGCGCTGTGTAGGAATGATTCGGGCCGGGTGATGTCACCCTCGACCAGTTCCAGCGATTGTTCGCGGGACTGCTTTCGACCGTGGACCAGGAGGCGCAGCTGATGCCCCCGTGAAAGCAGCTCCCGTACCAGATGACCACCCACGAACCCGGTGCCGCCGGTGATGAAAATTTTCATGGCGATCCTCCTGTTTCCGGGGCACCGAACGACTCCCCGTACATGGCCGGTCCGAAAACAGTCAGCCGGTTTTTCCCGTTGCGTTTGCTGACATACATCGCCTCGTCGGCATATGCCATGACGGTCTTTACGTCATCGCCATCCTCGGGATAGGAGGCCAGGCCGGCCGACAGCGTCGAGGTCAGCTCCTGATCCTGAAAACGGAACGGAGTGCCTGCCATGCCTGCCACAATCCGCTCAATGGTGCCGGCAACCTCATGCTTGCTGGTCTCATTGAGCATGATTACGAACTCATCACCGCCGTAGCGGGCGCAGATATCGGAATTGCGGACGTTCCCCGTGATGATTGCCGCAACCTGCCGGATCAGCTCGGTCCCGGCAAAATGACCATGGCGGTCATTGATTGACTTCAGGTTGTCAGCGTCAATCATGCAGATAGCAAACGGGCGGCCATGGCGCTTAGCCAGCTTCTCATGGGTCTCTGCCAGCAGAAAGAAATTGCGCATGTTGTTGATTCCGGTCACGTCATCGGTCAGGGACAGGCGCTCCACCTCCCTGCGGGCAACTTCGGTCTCCCCGGCCAGCATGGCTCCCAGATGGGCGATCAGCATAAAGGGAAACAGTTCGAGGATGTGGGTCAGGTAGTAATTCAGTTCGCGGACATCTTCTGATGCCAGAAAGGCATACGATGAAATGGCCAGGCCGGCCATGAAGTAGGTCACCCGCTTGCCTTGGGTCAGGGCGGTTGCCATCAGGACCAGATAGATAAGCGACATGAACGGACTGGTCAATTTACCGGTGTACCAGCAGGCGGCAACAATAAATGCAAGGAAAATCATCAGATCGATGAAGATCTTGAGCTGGCCGTGGGTGCGTGATAAAAGGCCGTAGCGGGCGTTGAGGTTGTAGATGAAGAGCATAACGCAGAATGCGGCAGGAACAGCCATATTGCCGCGGTCGGTTTCAGGGATCAGCTTGGTGGCCAGGGCCACCAGAGCGATCAGAAGCCACGAGATATTCCCCATGATCCGATCATAGGCCTTGTAGCGCTGTTCTGCACCAGAGTCATGGGGAGCCTGCCATGTCGGTTCGATCATGTTATTCGCCTCAATCTTTCGGGTGTGTTCAGGCCGGCAGCGCCAGAATGGCAACGGCTGCGTAGCGTGCCAGCTTGCCGATCCCGACCAGTGTGCCAAAAGTCAGCCAATTAACCCCCAGCAGGCCACCCACCAGGCAGAGCGGATCGCCGATTACCGGCAGCCATGAGAAGAGCAGCGAGAATTTCCCGTAACGCTGATACAGTCCCCTTGCTCGCTGCTCCTGCTCCGCTGATACCCGCACCACCCGCTCGATCAGCCAGCGGCCGCCGTACACACCGATCAGCCAGGTGGTCATTGCTCCCAGCAGATTGCCGACCGTAGCGGCAGCAACTGCTGCAACAGGGTCGTAACCACGCAGCACCATCATAGCCAGCAGCCATTCCGATCCGATCGGAATGAGTGTCGAAGCCAGGAAGCTGAGTGAGAACAGTGCACCGTACCCCGGCTGGTTGAGCCAGTCGTGAACCATGACAGTATACGTCAGAAAGTGGTTGTCAATCTGGCTCAATCGTCTAGAATGCCTTTCGTGACATACGGGACCAGCAATAACGAGCATCGCCGCCTTGAGGCCACCCGTGTGGAACAGGAACTGGAAGTGTATTGTAGACTAAAAATCGAACTCGGCAAGAGGTGAAGCATGCAGAAGGGTAAACCCTCAAAAAAATATTCCCAGGCCGGGCGGCTTCACTCAATTATAAGACTGCTGGAAACCCGCCGTGGGCTTACTCTGGAAGAACTTGCTGATGAATGCGGCGTCGACCGCCGGACCATCCACCGCGACTTGAGCGCCATCGAGGAGGCCGGCTACTCCCTGACTTCAGAGTGGGAGGCTGGCCGCAAGATTTACAGCTTCCTCACAAAGTCCCGCAGCATTCCGCCGATTACCTTTACCCTGCCGCAGCTTATGTCACTGTATCTGCTTCGCTCCTTGTCAGTCCACCTGGCCGGCACTCCATTCCAGACGGAGATTGACGACGTCTTCCGAGGCATAACGTCGGTCCTTCCGGACCGCTACGTTGCCCATCTGGAGCGGATTGCCCGCTGTTCGCTGCCGGTTCTGCAGGGTGCCAGGGACTATACGGAAGCCGCCCGGCACCTGGAGGGGATCCAGCGTTCCCTGCTGCACCAGTTCCGGGTGCGGATGGCTTACGATAAAAAAGGCCGCGGGACAGCCGAAGAGTACGAATGCGACCCCTACACACTGGTCTTCCACAAAGGAGGCATTTACCTGCTCGGATACGCCCATAACCGCAAAGGGATGCGGCTGTTTGCCCTGGAGCGGATCCGGGGCATTGAAGTTACCCGCCAGCACTTCGAAATTCCGCCGGACTATCAGCCGGAAGAGCACTTTAAAAGCGCATTCGGCCTTGTCGATGACCGGAAGCTGCAGGTGCGGGTCCGTTTCTCGGCCGAGGTGGCCCATGCCGTTACCGGCCGGTCCTGGATGTCGGGCCAGCGCCTGGAAAGCGACAGTCAGGGAAGGGTGACCGTTTCGTTTCAGGCTTCCGGCCAGCTCGAACTGGTCTCCTGGATCCTCTCCTACGGTATGCATGCCGAAGTTCTGGAACCGCCCGACCTTCGTCTGGAGGTTAAACGCCAGATCAAGGAGATGCGCCAGTTTTACCGCAGCAAGGACAAGAAAGAAGCCAGAGAAAAAGGCGACCGGAAAAACGGGTAGGATCGTGTTTGACGCAGCCTTCAAAGCCTCATTATAAGGGAACGCCGTAATGATTGGACCGACAACAGACATGAATGACGATCTGCAATTGAAAACCGTACTGACGTCGCGCATCACCCGGCAGGGCAAGCTTACGTTTGCCGAATTCATGGAGGCCTGTCTCTATGAGCCGGGCCTGGGATATTACACATCCCCCGGCCGCAAAGTTGGCGCCGAGGGGGATTTCTACACCAGTATTTCGGTGCATGCCGCTTTTGGGCGTGTTATCGCCCGCGAGATTGCGCAAATGTGGCGCTGCATGGGAAAGCCGGTGTCCTTCACGCTGGTGGAGTGCGGAGCAGGCAATGGCCGCCTGGCCGCTGATATTCTCGACTACCTGAAGGAGCGTGAACCGGACCTGTATGAACGGCTCTGCCTGGTGCTGGTTGAGCGCGAGCCGTCCCTCCGGTCGGTGCAGGCCACGTTGCTGTCGGTGCACGAAGGCACGGTAACCTGGCAGGCGCCGGACGACTTCTACACCGGTCGATTTCGCTTCAGCGGCTGTCTCTATTCCAACGAACTGATCGACGCCCTGCCGGTGCACCGGGTGGTGATGATGGAAGATGGTCTTGCCGAAATTTTTGTTACCCTCAAGAATGGTGAGCTGGCCGAAGAGGCCGGTGTTCCATCCACACCGGAGCTGGCCGCCTATCTAAAGCGGCTGGGGGTTTCGCTGCTGGTCGGGCAGGAAGCGGAAATCAGCCTGGCGGCCGCCCGCTGGCTCGAGTCTGCCACCCGCGGACTCGAGCGAGGTTTTGTGCTGACGATTGACTACGGCTATCAGGCTGCACACTTGTTTGCGCCGCACCGCAGTCGCGGAACCCTGCTCTGCTATTACCGGCATCAGGTAGAGGATAATCCTTACATCCGACTTGGGCGGCAGGACATTACGACCCATATCGATTTCACAACGCTGGCTGATGCAGGTGCAGAGCTGGGGCTTGAGCCGATCTGGTTCGGCGAGCAGTATCGGTTTTTGCTCTCATCCGGCATTGTGGAGGAAATCGAGGAGATTGAGCGCTCAAGCATCCCCGAGGAGGAGAAGCTGCGGCTCCGGCTGGCTCTCAAGAAGTTGATAATGCCTGAAGGGGGCATGGGCGATACCTTTCGGGTTCTGATCCAGGCCCGCGCCGTTGAAACTCCCCGACTGCTCTGCCAGCGAGGTATCGGAGGAGTTTTATGAATGATTCGTCTGCTCTCCGTGCCATCGTCTTCGACCTGGACGGCACCCTCTACGTCTCGGATTCTTTTGCCGCTTCGATCCATGAGGCTGCTGCCGAATATATCGCTGGTCTGCGGCGCATCAGCCGGGATGAGGCCTGTCTCCTTATGGCCGATGTCCGCTGCCGGTTGGCAGGAGAAATCGACCTGGTGCCGACCCTGTCGGCCGTCTGCAGGGAGCTGGGCGGATCGATCCGTGATCTGCACTCCCTTTTTGAAGCACGGCTGCGTCCGGAGGCATATCTCATGCGTGACCAGCGGGTCATCGATCTGCTTCTGCGCCTTTCCGGCCGCTGCGACCTGTACCTGTACACAAACAACAACCGTACGCTGGCAACCCGCATCCTCAACTATCTGGGGCTTGACGGGATATTCCGCCGGATCTACACCATTGACGACAGCTGGCAGGCCAAACCACATGCCGACACCATCGGGCGCATTGTGTCCGATGCTGGCGTAACTCCTGCCCAGGCACTGTTTGTCGGTGACCGTTACGATGTGGACCTGCGACTGCCCGAACAGCTTGGCTGTCCGGTCTACTTGAGTCAGAGCGTCGAACAGCTGCTGCGGCTGGAAGAATTGATCGGGGCGGCTGGTGACGGTGCCGCCGACCGGCGCAGATAGGCGATCAGCTCCGTCATGTCAGGCGGCGGATCAGACGTGAATTCGAGGTATTCTCCATGCCCGGGGTGGATAAACCCGAGTGTGCGGGCGTGCAGCGCCTGACGGCCGAGGCGGTTGATCATGGACCGCAGGCGCGGATCATTCAGGTTATTGATCCGGCCGCCGTCCGGATAGAGCGGGTCACCCAGAAGCGGAAAACCGGCCTCGGTCAGGTGTACCCTGATCTGATGGGTGCGGCCGGTTTCGAGACGCAGGTCGAGCAAAGTAATCCGGCCGAACCGCTCTTTGACCCGCCAGCGGGTAACCGCACGTTTGCCGTTTTTGGCGCGGCCGGAAAAACGGAGGCGGTCGGTGGGGTGGCGGCCGATAATCCCCTCTATCCGGCCGGAATCTTCCGCTGGATTACCATAAACCAGCGCCTGGTAAATCCTTTTCACGGAATGGTGCTCGAACTGTGCGGCGAGCCCCTGGTGGGCATGATCATGCTTGGCGGCTACAAGAACCCCTGATGTCCCCTTGTCCAGGCGGTGAACAATTCCCGGACGCACGACCCCTCCGATGCCGGAAAGATCCCGGCAGTGCCCCAGCAGCGCATTGACCAGAGTCCCGGATTCGATCCCGGCACCGGGATGCACCGCCATGCCGGCCGGTTTGTCAACCACAATCAGATCGCGGTCTTCATACAGTACGGCCAGCTCGATCAATTCAGCCAGCGGCTCCGCTTCGCGTGGGGGGGGGATGTCAATCTGGATCCGTTCGCCCCCCTTTAGTTTGAGCGATGCCTTGGCCGGATTGCCATCAGCCAGAATAAGGCCGCTATCAATCAGCCGCTGGACCATGGCGCGGGTTTCACCGGACAGTTCACGGGCAACGAAAAGGTCGAGCCTGACCTGGTCCGGCCCCTGGTATGTCAGCTCGATTCGGTTCATAGTTCCTTCAAACATCAAAGGCGTACCCGCTGTACTACAGGTACGCCACCGTTGCGATGCACTGCCGAAACTGCTCGATTACCAGATCGATGATTCGATCTTTCCAGCCCGCTTGATCAGGACATCAACCACCGCCAGCTCAAAAATCATCTCGGGATTGAGCTCACTGGAGACCCGGGAGAAGAAGTGCTGGCGCCCTTCTTCGATCTCTTCGGCCAGCACATCGAAAATATTATCGTTTTTGATGCCGCTTTCCACCTTTTCTTTGTTGTACATGGCCACATCGGACATGATGGCCCGCGCGAGCCGCTTCGCCTGGTCACTATTTTCGATCATATTCATGATGGCAGCCTTTCGGTACTGAAATGTTATTTGAGCCTGAGTGCGAAATAGATGCTCGCCTCACCGCGGCGGACAAGGACGGTCAGGCTGCTGCCGCGGGGCGCCTGCCTGACCATCCGCTGGTAGTCGGCGCTGCTGGTGATGCGAGTCCGGTTGACCGAGATAATCTGGTCGCCACGCTTCATTCCGGCCTCAGCCGCCGCACTCCCGCGGGCAACATCGACGACCACGGCGCTGCCCCGCTCCCCATCATCAACCACCAGGCCAAGCGGGTCTGCTCCCCCCCGGGGAGACTCGTCTGCTCCTCTCGGCTCTCGCTTCTGGCGCGGTGCCGATTCGGCGCTGGCCAGAGTCATCGAAACTTCAAGATTCTTCCCGTCCCGGAACAGTGAAACCTTTACGGCTTTGCCAACCCCGGCCTCGGCCACCAGCCGCTGCAGATGGGACGAGTCCTTGATGTCGCTGCCGTTTACCCCGGTGATCACGTCGCCCTGACGGATACCGGCTTTGTCGGCCGGCCCACCGGGGATGACGTCGTTGACCAGCGCCCCGCGGACCTGCTTGAGGCCGAAAGACGCTGCCAGTTCTTCGGTGACAGGCTGAATGGTCACTCCCATGTAGCCTCGGCTGACACTGCCCTTCTGAATCAGCTGGGAGAAAATCGGTTTGGCCATGTTGATCGGGATGGCAAAGCCGATCCCCTGCCCGGCCGCCACAATTGCGGTATTGATGCCGATTACCTCGCCGTAGACATTCAACAGCGGTCCCCCGGAGTTGCCCGGGTTGATCGAAGCGTCGGTCTGGATGAAGTTTTCATAGGTCTCAATGCCCATGTTGGAGCGGCCGGTGGCGGAAATAACACCAACGGTCATGGAGCGTTCGAGGCCGAAAGGGTTTCCGATGGCAATCGCCCACTGCCCGACCTCAAGCTTGTCAGAATCCCCCAGAACCGCTGCCGGCAGATCCGTACCGGTAATCTTGATCACGGCGATGTCGGTTTTCTGGTCGCCTCCCACCACCTTGGCATCGTAGACCTTGTCGTTGGAAAGCTTGACCTGGATGCTTTCGGCGTCGCGGACCACATGGTCATTGGTGACAATGTAGCCGTCCTTGCTGATCAGGAAGCCTGATCCCAGGCTCTTGTCCCGCTTGAACTGGGGCCCTCCGAAAAAATCCTCAAAAAAGGGGTTCATCTCGAAAAAGGGCTGAATGACCTTCTTTTTGCTGATGGTCGAGATGTTGACCACGCTGGGTGTGACTTTCCTGGACACATTGCTGAAGGCCTTCTGGGTGGCGATGATATCGGCCGGAACATCCTTGACCGGGGCCTCGGCTTCGCCCCCTTTGCGTTTTGAGTCAAGAAAAAGAGGTGTGTCGCCGGAACCGCCGCAGGCGGTCAGCACCGTGGAGGAGAGAAGAAGGATCAGAAGCAGGCGCAGCATCATGTCCATACGGGGTTTCACCGTTCAAAATCCGGGTAAAATGGGTATTCAAACGAAAAAAGATTAGCCATTGTCACCCGTTATGTCAATGGAATTCATGTCCTGCCGATTGTCCGCCGTGCATGGGGGCATCATGTTTTATCTGGCATAATAATGTTATTGAACATGGGGGTTCTTTCGTGTAATCATAAAAATCCGGACTACTGCCGGAATCTATTCTGAAGGACAATGCAGGAGGAACAGCGTGGGAGATATACGGGCACAGATCAAGGAATTCCGAATCGGCGATAAAATACGCAAGCAGCGGCAGCAGAAACGCCTTACCCTTCAGGAGTTGTCAGAGCTGACGACTCTTTCCAAACCGCTGTTATCGCAGATCGAAAATGAGCAGGTGGTCCCGCCGCTGGCAACACTCCTCAAAATTGCCAAAGGGCTTAAGGTCGATATTCACTTTTTCTTTGAGGATGAGGGCAACCGCCAGAAATATGTACTGACCCGCCGGGAGGATGTCCGCGAGGACGAGAAAGTCCCGCGGCCTGTCGTAAACGATGTCTCGCGGCCCTATGCCTACCACTCGTTGGCCCAGGGGCTCAGGCACAAGCACATGGAGCCGTTCCTGGTCGAGTTTGAAAAGCGGGACTGGGACGAAAAGCTGTTTTTCAAGCATGACGGCGACGAGGAGTTTCTCTACGTCACCGAAGGGGAGCTGGATTTTCACTATAACAATGAAATTCTCCGCCTGCGTTCCGGAGACAGTATTTATTACGACTCAAGCCAGCCCCATGGCTGGGTGGCGGTCGGCGACGCAAATGCCAAGGCGGTGGCGGTGCTCTACACCAAAGACTGAACCGGCCGCAAAACGGGAGGTCCGCCGTGAAGATTCAGGTTATGACCCACTACGATACGATTGAGCTGATCGATGCCCGGGATTTGAAATGCCTGATCGCCGAGCGGAAAATCCTGGCGTTCCGCCGGGCCGGCGGCTGGGTCAAGGTTGGGGCTGAACCGTTGCGCGGAGACGGCGGCGCGGTGTATGACGGTCCGGAGCGTCGCAACATCATTCAGAAACCGCTCAATGACGTGCAGAAACGTTCCACGCTGCACTGTGTCATCGGCATCAGGGGGAACCCGCAGGACTTTTAATACCGATTTCCCGGCATATTTTTTTGTATCGGGCCGTGGCCAATCGCCCAGGGGACAAAAAGCACGCCTTGCGGTTGTATCGCCCGCACCGTGGGTGATCCCCGATCTGACCGTCACCGGCGGTCGGGGGCGGCAACGATGAACCCGGTCTTATGGCTCCATCAGCCTGATAACCTCGCCGACACACCGGTCAATCCCCTCTGCCACTTCGGAAATACGGGTTGCCAGCATATAGGCCGGCGACGTGACAATTTTATTATCGGGATCGACGACAAAATCGCTGACTTCACATTCCTGGTGGGTCGCACCGGTTTTTTCAATTTCGTTGGCGGTTCCGGCATCATTCCCGATCGTCAGCGCCGGTCCGAGGTCTTTCCCCAGTATAGACGCAATCAGGGCCGGGGCGATGCAGACCGCCCCGATCGGCTTTCCGGCCGCAGCCATCTCTCTCACCAGACGGGCTACCTCCGGGTTTACCGATGCCGTTGCCCCCTTGAAGGCAAAATCGCAGAGGTTCTTGGCGGCACCGAATCCTCCCGGGAATACAACCGCATCCAGATCGCTGGCCCGGACCTCGGCGATGTTGCGGATGTTGCCACGGGCAATTCTGGCCGACTCCACCAGCACGTTGCGCTTTTCGCCGGTATCCTGCATTGTCAGGTGATCAGTCACCGGAAATGGGATGTCGGGTGCCATGCAGACCGCTTCGGCCCCTTGCCGGTCAATCGCTAGAAGGGTAAGGACCGCCTCATGGATTTCGCTTCCGTCCCGGACCCCGCATCCTGAAAGCACTACTCCAACTTTTTTCATCGCCGCACCTCCTTCATGGTAATCAAGCCCGGCTACCGTCCCGGACTGGCAGTCTCTTCGGCCAATGCCGCGCGAATTGCATCGTCATACGCGGTCAAACAAAGCGGAATCAGTTCGCGGATACTGTTTTCGCGACAGATTACTTCATTTTTCAGTCCCTCGATCAATGGCATGGATACCGCAGGGGGCACCGGAGTAATCAGCCCGACCCAGTAGGATGAGAGCTTGGGCGTCAGCACCGGAACCGGAACAATAAAGAGCCTGTGCCCCTCGACCCGGGCAAAACGTTCCATCATCTCGCGGTAGGTCAGAACTTCCGGACCGCCGATGTCGAAAGTCCGGCCGGCGGTTCGATCGTCAGCGAGGCATCCGGCCAGATAGGAGATAACATCGGTTGCGGCGATCGGCTGACAACGGGTTTCGACCCAGCGGGGGGTTATCATGACCGGAAGCCGGTTGACCAGAAAACGCACCATTTCGAATGAGGCACCGCCGGCACCGATAATTATTGCCGCCCGCAGAAATGTCGTCAAAAACGAGCCAGACCGGAGGATTTCAGCAACTTCGAGCCGGCTTTTCAGATGCTCGGACAGGTCATCACCGGTTTCCCCCAGCCCTCCCAGATAAATAACCCGCCGCACACCGGCCTGCTCGGCTGCCCGCACAAAATTGCCGGCGGCATCACGATCGCGCCGTTCAAACCCGGCTCTCCCGGCCGCCATGGAATGAACCAGATAGTAGGCGGTGTCGATCCCTTCCAGAGCAGGGCCGAGGCTTTCCGGCTGCAGGAGGTCGCCGGTGACGGTTTCCGCACCACCTGGCGCCGGCGCTCCGGGAGAGCGGACCAGGCAGCGCAGGGGGTACCCGGCCTGCTGCAGGCGACCGGCCAGGAGCCGGCCAATGAATCCACCTGCGCCGGTTATCAGCACTTTTCTGGTGTGGTCGGCCATGGGACCTATTGTGACATAAATTCATGTTTTGGCAATCACGCTTTTCACGAAAATACGGCAAATTCTGTTGCAATATCTGCTGCAGATGGCAGAATCGGTCTATGGTGAAGCGCGCGTCCCCCCAGGATATAGCCTGCCAGCAGGTTTTGGTCGAAGACAATTCAGTTTTCTCGGCCCAGTGGAGCGTTATTCCCAGCCACCTGGCCATCGGCCTGTCTCCGGAAATCCTGCTCGATCGTTATCTGGCCTACATCAGGCACAGCACGTTTTCAGTGATTCGTCCCCACCGAAACCCTTCCGGCATTGAATTTCGCCTGCTGGCCGGCCGTTTGAGCCTGATCAGCTTCTTGCCGCCGGTGCTGGAAAGCGACGATCTGGTGCTGCGGATCTGCGGAGGTGTCCTGGTCCAGCCTCGCCAGTGCCACCGCGGAGAACTGCGCTTTAGCGTAACATCTGGCCCGGAGGGGACAACGGTTTCCCTTATACTGTCCGAATACTGCCCGTTGATTCTCGGGAGTCCCGAACCGTCGGCATTCCGGCGCTGGCTTTACCGGATGACCCAGGCTGCGATTCACCGGCTGGTGACGGTTCGATTTTTAACCATGCTCTACCGGGAGCTGGCCGGGGATCAGGCTCCTGTAAGGGTTGTGGCTGCTAGCATGCGAGGCGGCCGCCCGGTGTAACGGGTTTTCTTGCGTTTGAAGGTGTGGTAGTGTGATACAAATAGGTTCCGGACAACCAAAGGACATGGAAAGTATGCCTGATACCATAATCGATATCCCCGAAAAGCTGCCGCTGCACACCCAGAAGGAAATGGTGGTGTTCCCCTATATGGTTTTCCCGCTCTATGTCGGAGAACGCGATCTGCAGGCATTCCGCGAGGCTGATCGGTATGACCGGCTGGTGGCGATTCAGCTGAAACTCCCCGGTACGATCAGTGAACCTTCGGAAGAAACCGGCAGCATCGGCACACTCTGCAAAGTCAACCAGATCAAGAAAATTTCTGACGGTAAATACAAGGTCACGCTGGAAGGGCTGCACCGCCTGAAAATCAATGGCAGCGAGCAAACGCCGGAAGGTACCCTGGCCTCCTGTGAGCTGGTCCGGGAGTTCGTCGAAAAGAATCTTGTCTCTGACGCCCTGGTCCAGAGCCTGAATGCCCTGCTGAAGATATCGCTTTCCCACGGCAAGCCATTGCCGGATGATGTCATGAAAATGATCGATTACATCGATAACCCGGCCCGTCTTTCCGATCTGGTGGCGCTCTACGTCAATCTGCCGCTATCCGATCTGCAGGAGCTGCTGGAAACCGTCGATCCGCTTGAGCGCCTGAAAAAGGTCTATGTTCATCTGACCAATGAGGTCCAGCGGATGCAGGTCAAGAACGAGGTGGCCAGCGAGGTCAACAAACGGGTCGGCAAGAACCAGAAGGAATATATTCTCCGGGAGCAGATGAAGCACATTCAGGAAGAGTTGGGCGATGAAGATCCCCGTATATCCGAACTGAATGAACTGAAAAAGAAAATCGACGAGGCAGGGTTGCCGGATGACGTCCAGAAAATCGCCGAAAAAGAGCTTAAACGCCTGGAGCGGATCAATCAGGCGTCCCCCGAATACACCGTCTCGCGCACCTATCTCGACTATCTGGCAGGTATGCCCTGGAACAGGTCAACCACCGACAGCCTTGACATCAGCCGGGCCGAAGAGATCCTGGATGAGGATCACTACAACCTGAAGAAGGTCAAGGAACGCATCCTTGAGTTTCTCGCCGTCCGTTCCCTCAAAGAATCGATGAAAGGGCCGGTGCTCTGCTTTGTCGGCCCGCCCGGCGTCGGAAAGACCAGTCTGGGCAGATCGATTGCCCGGGCGCTCGGCCGGAAATTCGTCCGCATCTCCCTGGGCGGAGTTCGTGACGAGGCCGAAATTCGCGGCCATCGCCGCACCTACATCGGCGCGCT
>DCNF01000095.1 GCA_002322035.1 Geobacter sp. UBA1603 | reverse complement strand
CCGGAACGTAGATGTCGACCGGCACGATGCGGTCGCAGCCGCGCACCACGGCGTAGGAATAGTGGTAATAGCCGCCGCCATTCGCGCACGTCCCCATGGAGATCACCCAGCGTGGCTCGGCCATCTGTTCGTAGAGGTGCAGGATCGAAGGCGCCATCTTTACGAACGGGGTGCCGGCAATCACCATTAGGTCGGCTTCGCGCGGCGTGCCACGCAGGACCTCGGCTCCGAAGCGGGAGATGTCGTGGCGGGAGGTAAATGAGGTCATCATCTCGACAAAACAGCAGGAAAGGCCGAAGAACATCGGCCAGAGCGAATTGGCGCGGCCCCAGTTGATCAGGTCGTCCAGGCGGGTAAGCAGTATGGAATCGGAAAGACGCTCGGTCATGGCTCTCTGGACGGGCCCCAGTCCAGGCCGCCTTTGAGCCAGAGCCAGACAAGGCCGGCAAAAAGTATGGTAATGAACACAGTAATCTGAATCAGCCCCGCCAGTCCAAGCGCGTCCCATCCAATGGCCCAGGTGAAGATAAAAGCGGTTTCGACATCAAAAACGATGAAGAAGATGGCAACCAGATAGAATGGAACCGGCCAGGCAAGGCGGGCGCTGCCGCTTGGGGCAACTCCGGACTCGTAGGGCATCTGCTTGGCGGGAGAGGTCCGTCGGGCCCCGAGCCACCAGGCAGCAAGAAGTAAAACTCCGATCAGAACAACCGTGATGGCGGTGTAGATCAGCAGGTGGTAGAAGGATACGTGAACCATGAGCAGACTATACCAGAAGGCCGGCCGATCGCACAAAGTTTTCGATCATCAGGCGCGATGTCTGGCGATAGAAAGTTTCATGGGCCAGAAATTCGGCTGTAAGGGTGTCGGTTTGTCCGGTGGTGACCGGGTCCCAGGCGCACCAGTCGCGGATGATCTGCTCTGTTACTTCGGGATGAAACTGGATTCCCCAGGCCGTCCGGGAAAAACGGAAAGCCTGGTGGGGGCAGGCCGGTGACGAAGCCAGCAGTACCGCCCCATGAGGCAGGTCAAAACTGTCATGGTGCCACTGGAATGTTAAAAACCGGTCTGCGATGTTTCGAAACAGCGGATCGCTGCGCCCTTGATCGGTGAGGGCTACCGGCATGGTTCCACACTCCTCCCAGCGGTTTGCTGTAACCGGGGCTCCCAGTGCGCTTGCCAGCAGCTGGCCGCCCAGGCAGATACCGAGGTAGGGGGCTCCGGCTGACACGCAGCTGCGGATCGCGGTCTTGAGGTCGTTGAGAAAAGGGTGGCCGTGGTCGTCGTTGGCGCACATGGAGCCTCCCAGCACGATCATGGCGCTGACATCACGCTGTTCCGGCAGGGGCGCGCCCAGGTAGGGGTGGTGTACAAGGTGGAATATTCCCAGTTCGTTCAGGGTGTCTGCGATGGTTCCCGGCGGTACCTCCGGGTCATTCTGGATAAGATGAAGCATCGGTAGCGTGCTCACTTCAATGGGTAGTCCGACATCCGTACGAAGCGGAAGCCGCGTTTTTTCAGCTCCGGGACGGCAGCCATGATGCCTGCTCCGGTACCACTGGCCGGGTGATTCATGTGACAGAGAATGATATCTCCTGGTCGCGAGCGGAGCAGGGCCGCAGTTACCTGGGACGCGGAATAGGTGGCTCCTGCATCGCCGAGTACGCTGTATCCGGCAACCTGGTGTCCGAGGGCAGCTGCGATCTCGACCGCCACCTCGTCATAATATGCGGTTCCGGAGCGGTACAGGCGGGGCCTTGTGCCGCTGCGCGCCTCAATCGCTCGGGAGTTTGTCTCGATTTCTTCGACAAGTTCCCTGATGTCTCGTGTACCGCCGATGCCGTAGGCCGAGCGGCCGTTGACCGAGGCCGGTTTGTGGCTGTAGCCGTGGTTGGCGATTTCAAAGAGCGGGTTGCCGGAGAGCTGCCGGAACAGCTCCTGATTTGCGCTAATCCAGCGGTAATTGATGAACAGGGTCGCAGGGATCTGCTCACGGACCAGAAACTCGATCAGTGAGCGGTCAGCGCCTGTGCCCTTTGGTGATCCGCAGGCATCCAGCGTCAGTGCCACCACCCGTTCTGAGGTGTCAAGTCGTGTGCTGACCCCGGGGACATTCTCGCCCCATCGCGCCGGCTTGCGGTTGGCGAAGCGTTTGGTAATGGATTGCTGCAGTTTGTCAAGCGGGAGGATGTCTGCGGCCGATGCAGCAGGCGGCTGTACTGTGGTAAGTGCGCATAGCGCAGTGGCGGCCAACAAATGGAAGAGTCTGGTCACGGGGGGCGGCCGGTCAATTCAGTCGAGTTTTTTTTCGGCCCGGATTTCGGCTAATCCGTCCTTGAGCGGTTTTTTCCACATCAGGTCACGCAGTAACCTTTTCAGATCCTCAAGAGAGAAGCGCTCTGTCAGGTGGATCAGGCTGCTGTCCTTAAAATCCCGGTCCTGGAATTTCTTCCGGATTTCAACCAGATCCTTGCCGAAATAGCAGGTAATATTCCTGTTCTTATTCATACGTGAATGAAAGAGAGGTGCAAGATCCTGAAAGAAGTTGCAGTTGTCGGTCTGGTTGCGGTGACCCTGGATTCTGGGATAGTTGTCCCTGTTCAGGACCATGCCGAGCTGGCGGCAGAGATCGCCAATCACATCGTAGAGCCCCTCGATGTACCCCTGCTGTTTCTGGTAGTGCCGTTCATGCCAGTCAAGCTGTTCCTGGAGTTTTTTTATCCGGGCCTCGGCATCTTCCAGCTGTTGGTTTGTTTTGCCGAATATCATCGATGCCTCCGTTGCGGAATTACGCTGAAAGACATTGCATTGACGTGAGGTTATGACTGAAAAAGCGGTGAAGTCAACTGTTAACTGTAGTTTCTCCGCTAAAATTGTATTGACCTGGCCGGTTGTGAGGATATGATTTGTGGCCATGGACTCGATGACCTGTCGCCCCGGTTGCGGTGCATGCTGCATCGCTCCGTCAATTTCGTCTGCCATTCCAGGCATGGAGCGGGGCAAGCCCGCCGGTGTGCCCTGTGTGCAGCTTGATCCGCTGTGTCGCTGCCTGCTGTTTGGTAGCGCAGCCCGGCCGGCGGTCTGCAGCGGTTTGCGGCCGCATCCGGAAATGTGCGGCGCAAGTCGTGATCAGGCACTGATCTGCCTGACGGAATGGGAACGGGCGACAGCCCCGCAATCCCCGAAAGGATAAACCGTGCCCAACCATCTTCCCAAGCTATTATTTGCCGATGCCGCAGGGACCATCTTTGATCACCCCGAACTGTGCATGGCCGGGATGAGCGGTCCCGAGGCGGTTCTGCCGGATCAGGTGGAGTTGATTCCGCTCCCGGAGGACAGCCGGCTGTTTACCATGCCGGCCCTGCCGCCGATCGCCTGGGATCAGCGCAAAAAGAAATTTGTGACAGTTGAAAGGGCCCCGGGTGTGCGGGGGCGCCTGCAAGCCGTGGCGGCCTTCATGGCGCCCGGTTATGTGCGGACCCTGCTCCCGGCCTGTGACTATACCGGAAAGACGACGCATCTTCCGCTCTGGTCCTACACCGCCGTCACCTGGGACGAACAGCGGGAGTGCTTCGTTGTCGCCGCCTCAAAAGTTGACTCCAACCAGAACTGGAATCCCTGTAACTACGATGACCGCACCCTTGATCCGCTGGTCAGGCGCCTGCTGAAAGAGTTGCCGGACAATCGGCTGCTGGAGCAGCTTGCCCGCTGTGCTGTTGATTACCACTGCTTCGCGGCAAAAAATCTCTTCTACCGTCGCTGGGAGGCCCCGCTTCCCACCTCTCCGGCCTGTAATTCGGCCTGCCTCGGCTGTATTTCACTCCAGCCTTCAGAGTGCTGTCCGGCTAACCATGAACGTATAACCTTTGTGCCGACGCCGGATGAGTTGTGCGAGATAGCGGTCCCGCACCTGGAACAGGCCGATCAGGCGATCGTCTCCTACGGACAGGGGTGCGAGGGAGATCCGATCCTTCAGGCCGACACCATCGCCGATGCTACCCGTCGTATGAAGAAGGCGACTTCTCGTGGCACGGTCAACTTCAACTCCAACGGCTCCCTCCCGGGCCGGATTCAACTGCTCTGTGATGCGGGGATGGATTCCTTCCGTTTTTCAATGAACTCAGTGCGGGAGGAGTTGTATAACCGCTACTACCGCCCGCGCGGCTACTCATTTTCTGATGTCCTCCGTTCGGTTCGGGCCGCGAAGGAAAACGGCCGGTTCACTATGATCAATTATCTGGTGTCGCCGGGGGTGAGCGATGCTCCTGAAGAAGTAGATGCGCTGCTCCGCTTTGTCGGCGAGTATGGTGTTGACATGATCCAGATGAGAAATCTGTCTATTGATCCGGATTACTACAACCGGGAAATAGGGGTGCCGGGCAGGGGGACCGGGATGTACAACCTGCTCGTCCGCTTGAAGCAGGAGTACCCGAAACTGCAGTTCGGTTATTACAACCGTACAAAAGAGAACTTTTTTCCCGCCGGTTTCGAATCGGCCTGGCCGCCTGGCGAGGCATAGCTGGCGGCGGCTGCCGGGGTGCTGCCCTGTTTTTGAGCAGGCTGGTGCGGCGTTTCTGGAGCACGGCTGGCAGCGGTGCATACTTTTTATTCAACCTAAACGTTAGGCGCTGTAGAACGCTTTTTGTCTTGCAATTTGCAGAGCGGTTGTGTAAACAATAGTACCCTGATGTGGCCGGCGGTCAGGTCCTCCAGGAGTACCGATTCCCCTCCGTTGTCCACCAGTCGCGTTGCGGTTGGTGGAATTTTAGTTTTACTAAATAGGTGCGTGCGTGAAAAAGAAAAAAATGATCATCTCGCAGAAGACCATGGAGCTGGACGTGGTCCGCAAGGTTGAGGCGCTCTCCGATACGTCGGTGCGCCGCTGCTTTCAATGCGGTAAATGTTCGGCCGGCTGTCCCATGGCGACTTTTATGGACCACCCCCCCAACCGGGTTGTACGTCTGCTGCAGCTTGGGCAGTGGCGGCGGATTCTGGCAGGCCGCTCCATCTGGTACTGCGCTTCCTGCGAGACCTGTTCGACCCGCTGCCCCAACAAAGTCCATCTGGCTTCGATCATGGACGCTCTGCGCAAGTTGTCCTGGGACCTGGACGGTCCCTCCAAGGAAAGCTACGTCCAGTTGGCCAACAAGGTCTTTCTTGACAACATCCGCACCTACGGCCGCCAGTATGAGATGCGCCTGGCAGCGGTCTTCAACGTCAAATCGGGCCAGTTCTTAAAAGACATGATGCTTGGTCCGAAGCTGCTTGCCAAAGGGAAGCTGAAAATGTTCCACAGCAAGAACAGGAATATGGCTGAAATAGAGAAGATTTTCTCGAGAATCGAAGAGATGAGAAAAAAAGGGGAAGCGTTGTGAGTGATCTGAAGTATGCCTACTACCCCGGCTGCTCTCTGCACGCTTCGGCCGGCGAATACGACCTTTCCACCCGCGAGCTGTTCAAGGCGCTTAACATCGGCCTCACCGAAGTACCGGACTGGTTCTGCTGCGGCGCCACCCCGGCCCATAACGTGGACGAACTGCTCTCCCTCTCCCTCTGTGCCAAGAATCTTGAATTGGCCGAACAGGTGGAAGGAGACCTGGCGGTGGCCTGCGCCGCCTGCTTCTCACGGCTCAAGTTTACCCAGCACACCCTTGACGAGAATGCGGCAAAACGCAAACAGGTGGAAAAAGCGATCGATGCCCCGGTCAGGCTGGATGGTGCCGTCAAACACCTGCTGGAAATCCTGGCCAAAGACTTCGGGCTCGACCATCTGAAAGACAAGATCACCAAACCGCTGGCCGGTCTCAAGGTCGCCTGCTATTACGGCTGCCTCCTGACCCGCCCCCCCGAGGTGCCCAATCTGGACTGCGTCGAGGCCCCCACCATTATGGAGCGTGTCGTCGAGGCCGCCGGTGCCGAGACCGTCGTCTGGACCCACCGCATGGAATGCTGCGGCGCCAACTTCACCCTCTCGCGTCCCGGCGTGGTCATCCAGCTCAGTAACGCCATCCTCGACTCGGCCAAGGCGGCCGGCGCCGACTGCATCATGGTCGGCTGCCCCCTGTGCCACGGCAACCTGGATATCCGCCAGAAAGAGATCGAAGGGGTCTACAGCACCGAATACGGTCTGCCGGTCTTTTATATCACCCAGCTGGTGGGGCTGGCCTGCGGACTTTCCGCCGACAAACTCGGCCTGGATGCGTTGATCGTCAACCCCATGCCGCTGCTGAAAGAAAAACAACTGCTGTAATAACCGTAATAACACGGAGGAACGGAGAACACGGAGAACGTCAAAAACTAAAACGAATGTAAAGTCAAAAGCAAAAGGCTTTGAAAAGTTAACCCCAAAAGATTTTAGCCTTTGTGCTTTAAGGTTTAACCATAAAAAGATTTTAGCCTTTGCTTTTACTCAAATAGATTCTGATTTTTGTTATTCTCCGTGCCCCTCCGTTCCTCCGTGTTATTAAAGCTTTTTGTATGAGGTTTACATGTCCAGAATAGGCGTATTTGTCTGCCATTGCGGCGAGAACATATCGAGGACGGTGGATGTGGAGCGGGTGGCTGCCGAGGTCGGCAAACTTCCCGGCGTGGCCTTTGCCACCGACTACAAGTACATGTGCTCCGACCCGGGTCAGGGCCTGCTGAAAAAAGCCATTCAGGAGCAGAAACTGTCCCACGTTGTCGTGGCGGCCTGTTCCCCCCGCATGCACGAGCGCACCTTCCGCAAGGCGGTGGAGGCGGCGGGGCTGAATCCGTTCCTGTGCGAGATGGCCAACATCCGAGAACACTGTTCCTGGGTCCATGAAGACAAGGAAGAGGCAACGGAGAAGGCGATAGAGATCGTCGGCATGATGGTGGAGCGGGTCAAGAAGAACCGGGTTCTACCCACCATCACCGTACCGGTCACTAAACGCTCTCTGGTCATCGGCGGCGGCATCGCCGGTATCCAGGCCGCCCTCGATATCGCCGACGCCGGCCACGAGGTCGTCCTGGTGGAGCGGGAACCCTCCATCGGCGGGCACATGGCCCAGCTCTCCGAGACCTTCCCGACCCTGGACTGCTCCCAGTGCATCATGACCCCCAAGATGGTCGACGTGGCCAACCACCCCAAGATCAAGCTCTACACCTACAGCGAGATCGAACTGGTGGAAGGGTATATCGGCAACTTCCAGGTCACCATCAAGAAGAAGGCCCGCTCTGTCGACGAAGACAAATGCACCGGTTGCGGCGTCTGCATGGAGAAGTGCCCGATCAAGAAGATCCCCAACAAGTTCGACTGCAACCTGGGGATGCGCCCGGCCATCTACGTACCCTTCCCCCAGGCGGTCCCCAATACCCCGGTCATCGACCGGGAAAACTGCACCAAGTTCAAGACCGGAAAGTGCGGCCTCTGCCAGAAGGTCTGCGGCCCCGGCGCCGTGGATTACGAGCAGGAAGACACGCTGGTCGTCGAACCGGTCGGCGCCATCGTCGTAGCCACCGGCTTCGACCTCTACAACATCACCGAAAAGCCGAAGGGCTCCATGATCAAGGGCTACGGCGAGTTCGGCCACGGCAAG
>DCNF01000076.1:5343-9053 GCA_002322035.1 Geobacter sp. UBA1603 | reverse complement strand
GAGAAGGTGGTGTCCCCGGTGGCAGGACTCTTGACCGGTATCAGACGGCATCCGTTACTGTTCGAGGGAGACCTGATCCTGCGGGTGAACCGGAAAGAATGAGGATGGGAACGGGCGCTCTTGTCTGCACGTGTCATGCAGCGTGTAGAGAAAGGTCAGCCCTCCACCCGGTTGCGGCCGTTCTGCTTGGCCTTGTAGAGCATCGCGTCAGCCAGCCTGACGAAGCCTTTCGGGCTTTCGGTCGCCAGATCCAGTTCAGCCACGCCAAAGCTCATGGTTATCGAAAGCTCAGCTTCCAGCGCCAGTTCGGCAAGTTCCGGCGAGCACTCGATAATGACGCGCATCCGTTCGGCAGCCAGTCGTGCGGTCGCCAGATCGGTTTCCGGCAGGATCACGGCGAACTCCTCGCCGCCGTAGCGGGCCACCACGTCGGTGGTGCGCGCCTCCTTGGCCAGGATCTTCGCCACCCCCTTGAGCACCAGGTCGCCGACCGGGTGCCCGTAGGTGTCGTTGACCGACTTGAAGTGGTCGATGTCGCAGAGCAGGAGCGAGACCTTGCGGCCGTAGCGCTGCGCCGCCACCAGGTGCTCGTCGAGNNTTGAAATGATCGATATCGGAGATTATCAGGCTCAAGGGATGCTGGTAGCGCTTGGCGCGTTTGATCTCCTCGCCGAGCCGGGTATAAAAATGACGGTGGTTGTTCAGACCGGTTAGACCGTCAGTAATCGCCAACTGCTCCAGCTGGGCGTTCAGGCGTAATAATTCACTGCTGCGATCGGCCATCTGCGAGTACAGTTCATTGAGGTGCTGCCCCATCTCGTTGAAGGCCCGGCCCAGCATGCCGATTTCATCGTCGGAATCAACCGCGGCGTGGGCATCGAAATGTCCTTCCCCCAAGAGGCGCACCTGGTGGCCAAGGGCCTTGACCGGCCTGACCGCCACCCGCTCCAGATACAGCCACATGGCACCGGCAGCCGCCATGAACAAAATCACGATGGTGCCTGACACGGTGAAAAGAATCGCGCTAATCTCCTTTTGGATCCCCTCCCGCGACATCCCGACATGCAGCCGGCCCAGCTGATTATCCATGATCGGCACCGAAATATCGATCACATCTTCATCTCCGAAGCGGATCGGGGTGAACGTCTGTGCTGAAGAAACCTCAACCAGCTTATTGAGACCGACCGGGAAACCGTCAGTAAACGTGTGGGATAGTGGCTCTCGGGCACGATTGGCAGCGAAAATATACACCAGATCGTTGTCTTGCTTTTTATGGTCATGCAGAATCAGATCAAGTGCAAACAAATTGCGAGTCAGGATTGGGCTGACACTCTGCTCGGCGATACCCCGAGCGATCGAGACGCCCCGCCGAGCGAGCTGACCCTCCAGTGTCTCGGCCAGATACAAGCGCAGTATCAGAATCAGGCTGCTCATGGCAACCAGACTGATCAGGAACAGACCGGCCAGTATTTTGAACCCCAAACCGCGTGTCTTCATCAGTTCCCCGTCAGGCGCTTCATGGCTCGGATCGAATCATAGGCACCATCATCAATGGCTTCGAATCGTTCGATCATCATCTTCTCAAGGATTACCTTTCCTTCCGGAAGTGTGTGGGCGGTGAGCAGAACCTGCATAAGTCTCTGTTTTAGGCCCGGATCGAGGCCGGGCCTGACCACAAAGGGCGGAATGGCGTAAGGTGCCGATTTCAGAATGATACGCGTGTTGGCGGTCTGTTCCGGTCTGGTGCGGCTGGCATACTCCCAGATCAGGCTGTCGACCGAGGCACCGTCAACCAGACCCTGGTTGACGGCACTGATCGATTTATCGTGGGACCCGGAGTAGACCACGCTTCCAAAAAACGCTTCCGGGCGGGCACCCTTTTGCTGCAGCATATATTCCGGAACCAGCCGGCCGGTATTGGAAAGCGGGTCGGTAAACGCAAACTTCTTGCCGCGCAGATCGTCAAGCGCCTGTGCCGTGCTTTTCTTCGGTACGATTATGTAGGCATAATACACGGTGCCTCCATAGGCCCGCGGAGCGGCCAAAAGCTCCAGGTTGAATTCCTTTTTTCCATCAACATAGGGGCCGCTGCAGATAAACCCAGCATCGATTTCGCCCCGTTTCAGCTTACGGTTGATGTCTTCATAGTTTTCTGCGTCCACATACAGAACCGGCTCACCGATCTGCCGGGAGATATAATCAAGAAATTCTCGGTAGTAGGCGAACCCCTCCTTGGGAGTGATCATGCCGCCAACGGCAATCCGGAGACCCGACGCCGGGACAGGTTTCCTCCCCGGCCCACCCTGCTCGGTTTTGGCCGGATCAACCCGCGGCGCCTTTTCAGTGCCGGTGCAGCCGACAAGCAGCAGTACGAGGAACATCGTACACAAAAGGAAGCGGTGACGTGACATAAGCATCTCCCGGGCCGTTTCGCGTTTCCCTGATAGAATTCTCATGCCATAAAAATCGGCGAAGTCAATCCATCAGCTCAAAAAACCGGTGTGTTTTCATATCCCGATCGTATCCAGCCGCAGGGCAAAGGTGAGTTTGCAACCCGCCAGAGGATGGTTGCCGTCCAGAGTCACCCCGGTCTCGCTGACCCCGGTAACCAGCATCACCCGCGATATCCCTCCGGCAAACTCGATGCTTAGTTTTTGACCGGCAGTAATAACCCGGTCGGCAGGGAACAGAGAACGGGCAAGGGTGATGACGTTTTCGGCAAGACGGGGCCCATAGGCATCTTCAGGTGCCAGCACGATGTTCTTGACATCGCCGGCCCGCATGCCGACAACTTCCCGCTCAAGGGCGCTAAACACCTGGTTTGCCCCGATGGTGAAGGTGAGCGGGCCATCCTCTTCCGTGCTGTGGAATATCCGGCCGTTTTCAAGTGTCCCCACATAGCTTACCGTCACGGTGCTGTTGTGCCGCGCGAGTGTCATGATCCATTCCTCCCCGTATTCACTGTTCAATGCAATTTTATTGCCGCAATCAATTGATGGCATGACTGTTGCGGTCGTTGTCGGCATGGAGTATACAAACTGATTGTCAGGCGGAGGAAACAACACTATGGCATATTTACGCATATTCCTTGTGGCGCTCATAGTGCTGGGGTGTACTCTCCCGGCGCACTCTGCCGAAAAAATAACCATCGCCGCCGCCGCCGATCTCAAGTTCGCCATGGATGAGATTATCGCCGGTTTCAAGAAGGACAATCCCGGCAGCGACATCCAGGTGACCTATGGATCTTCAGGTAAGTTCCATACCCAGATCCAGCAGGGGGCACCTTTCGATTTGTTCTTCTCCGCCGACATCTCGTTCCCGCGTGAATTGGCAAAAACAGGCATCGCTGCATCTGAGGTAAAGCCATATGCAGTTGGCAGGATCGTCCTCTGGAGCAACGCCATGGACGCGACCAAGATGACTCTGGCAAATCTCACTGATCCAAAAATCACGAAAATTGCCATTGCCAACCCGAAGCACGCTCCATACGGTAAACGTGCCGAGGAGGCGCTTAAGGCATCGGGACTGTGGGATAAGCTTCAACCAAAATTTGTTTTTGGCGAAAACATAGCTCAAACTGCCCAGTATGTGCAGAGTGGCAATGCCCAGTTTGGCATCATTGCACTCTCCCTGGCGGTCAATCAGGAATTGGCGGCGAAAGGCGGCTATTATCTCATTCCCGCCAACCTTCACAACCCACTGGAACAGGG
>DCNF01000076.1:3113-5246 GCA_002322035.1 Geobacter sp. UBA1603 | reverse complement strand
GCCATCATGACCAGATACGGTTTTGTGCTGCCGGGCGAAGCGCAGTAAGGGGTAGGCGTGTTCTTGACTTCAACTGATCTGCAGGCTATCTGGCTGACTGTGCGGCTGGCGGCCATCGTGACCGTGATCCTTGTGCTGGTGGGAACCCCCATCGCCTGGTGGCTGGCCCGCACCGGTTCTCGGCTGAAGGGGGCCATCAGCGCCGTCGTGGCTCTGCCGCTGGTTCTACCGCCGTCGGTGCTCGGTTTTTATCTGCTCCTAGCCATGGGGCCGAACGGCCCGGTCGGGCAGTTTACCACGGCCCTGGGAATCGGGACGTTGCCGTTCACATTCTGGGGGCTGGTGTTGGCGTCGGTGATCTACTCACTCCCGTTCATGGTGCAGCCGCTGCAGAACGCTTTTGAGTCCATAGGGCCTCAACCGCTGGAGGTTGCCGCTACCCTGGGAGCATCGCCGCTCGATGCCTTCTTTACCGTGGCAGTGCCTCTGGCCCGCCCCGGATTCCTGACCGCATCTATCCTGACCTTTGCCCATACCGTCGGCGAGTTCGGTGTGGTGCTGATGATCGGCGGCAATATCCCCGGGGTCACCAGGGTAGCGGCGGTGCAGATTTACGACCATGTGGAGGCGATGGAGTATTCCAATGCCCATGGCATGGCTGCGGTGCTGCTGATCTTCTCGTTCCTGGTCCTGCTGGTGCTCTATGTCTGGAAACCGAACAGCAGGAACATCGTGCGGAGGGGATGACATGAAGCTGTCCTTGAACGTGCGGAAAAACTTCGGCACCTTCTCCCTGGCCACCGACTTCACAGTAGACGGTAACCGGGTCGGGATCTTCGGCCCGTCCGGCAGCGGCAAGTCTACGCTGGTCAGTATGGTGGCGGGTCTGGTCACGCCTGATGACGGCGAGATCGTACTGGACGGGGAGATCCTCTTCAGCAGCCGGTCGGGCATAAACCAGCGCCCCGACCGGCGGCGCATTGCCATGGTGTTTCAGAACCATGGTCTCTTCGAGCACCTGAACGTGAACAACAATCTGCGCTATGGTCTCAAACGGTGTGCTGTGGAACACCGCAGGATTGATCTTGAAAAGCTCGTTGAGGTTCTGCATATCGGCCACCTGCTCGACCGCGGAGTCAACAACCTCTCCGGAGGTGAGAAACAGCGGGTGGCAATCGGCCGGGCGGTGCTCTCCAATCCTCGTCTGCTGCTGATGGATGAGCCGCTGTCGGCCCTGGACGACGCCTTGCGCTTTCAGATTATCGGTTATTTGAACGCAGTCAGCAGTGAGTTCGGCATACCCTATCTTTTCATCTCCCATTCCCTGCTGGAGATGCGGCTGATGGCGGATGAGGTTGTCAGTGTCGAACAGGGGCGGATTACCAGTAGAGGAACTGCAGATGAGGTGGCGCGGAGCCGTCTCGGGTCGAGTCCGGTCGGGTACATTAATCTTTTGAAGCTGGGGCGACCCATCCAGGCGGCCGGGCTGTACCATTACCCGTGGGGGAAAAGTGGTCTGCTCCTGTCGGTCGACAGCGGCCGGGAGGAAACCCTTGTGGAACTTTCCTCCAAGGACATCATGCTCTTCAAGCGTCATCCCGAGGCGATCAGCGCCCGCAATCTCCTGGCATGCACCGTGAGGTCACTCTTCGGTTCCGGCCGTAAGGTGGGGGTCGAGCTGGAGTGTGGCGGTGAGACCCTTATCGCCGAGATTGTCTGTGATGCTGCGATTGAGCTGTCCATAGAGCCGGGAACTGTGGTCTACGCCGCGATCAAGGCCTCTGCCTTCAGGATGCTGCCGTCATGATTAAATTTTGGTCACATGCCTTTATTCCAATCGTATCCGCCTCTCAAACGAGAACCCGGATGCTGTTCACTATTTAGTCATTCACCTGTAACATACTATAAAAAAACGATTAAATAGTTTTGGCACATCCTATGCTTTTGGTGTTGTCAAACACACCGTGAGTTGTATGACGGCAAAGACGGGTACAAGTTGTCCAGGCAAAGGCGCCTCCACATACGGGGACGCCTTTTTTGTTGCCCCCCAAAAATCACGCAGCCCACGGATGAGTGGGCGAAAGGAGCTACACCCATGAGACAGATCGCAATCTACGGCAAAGGCGGCATCGG
>DCNF01000076.1:2793-3065 GCA_002322035.1 Geobacter sp. UBA1603 | reverse complement strand
AAGTCAACCACAACACAGAATACGGTAGCAGGTCTGGCGTCCCTCGGTAAGAAGGTCATGATCGTCGGCTGTGACCCGAAAGCTGATTCTACCCGTCTTATCCTGCATGCCAAGGCACAGTCCACCGTCATGGACCTCGTGCGTGAACTGGGTACCGTCGAAGACCTGGAGCTGAATGATGTCATGAAGGTCGGGTACGGCGACGTTAAATGCGTCGAGTCGGGTGGGCCGGAGCCGGGCGTTGGCTGTGCCGGCCGCGGCGTCATCACCGC
>DCNF01000076.1:1511-2749 GCA_002322035.1 Geobacter sp. UBA1603 | reverse complement strand
CCGCCATCAACTTCCTGGAAGAAAATGGCGCCTACACCCCTGACCTGGATTTTGTCTTCTACGACGTCCTCGGCGACGTTGTCTGCGGCGGCTTCGCCATGCCGATCCGCGAGAATAAGGCCGAGGAAATCTATATCGTCTGCTCCGGCGAGATGATGGCCATGTACGCCGCCAACAACATCGCCAAAGGCATTCTCAAGTATGCCTCCTCCGGCAAGGTCCGCCTGGGCGGCCTGATCTGCAACTCCCGCAATACCGACCGCGAAGACGAGCTGATCGAGGCCCTGGCCAAGAAACTCGGCACCCAGATGATCCACTTCGTGCCGCGTGACAATCAGGTTCAGCGCGCCGAGCTGCGTCGTATGACCGTCATTGAATACTCTCCAGATCACAAGCAGGCCGAAGAGTACCGCACCCTGGCCAAAAAGATTCTCGAGAACAAGATGCTGGTGGTGCCGACACCGCTGGAGATGGAGGAGCTGGAAGATCTGCTGATGGAGTTCGGGATTATGGAAGCAGACGATGAGAGCATCGTCGGGGTCGCCGAGGCAGCCTAGTAGATGACGAACGCTTTTGCGCCATCTTCGCGGCGGCGTTCGGATTCCCGTTGTGCGGCGTAGCGCTGCTACGCCTCCGCCGGAATCCTCCACCACCACAAAGCTGACATCAAAATCGTTCGCCAGTTGGTTCTTTTAAAAAAAATACGGAGTACGGATTTTTCGATCTGGCAAGGCTGTCGAGGAACCGGGCGGAGGCGTAGCAGCGCTACGCCGCACAACTGGTTCCGAAGACTTACGCAGCCAGGGCAGAAAAGCCACACTCCTCAGGAGATATGATATGTCAGAAACTATAGAAATTAAAACCATTGACGGCATCACCAAGGAATCTACCCAGGCCGCCATCGACGAGGTCCTGGCCCTCTACCCCGAAAAGGGCAAGAAGAAACGCGCACCGCATCTGGCTCCCAACGACCAGACATCCGGCAGTGCCTGCGTAAAATCCAACAAGAAAACGGTTCCCGGTGTCATGTCAGCCCGCGGCTGCGCCTATGCCGGCGCCAAAGGAGTTGTCTGGGGCCCGATCCGCGACATGGTCCATGTTTCCCACGGTCCGGTTGGCTGCGGCTGGTACTCCTGGGGCACCCGCCGTAACATGATGACCGGCAAGCTGGGGGTCGACCAGTTCGGCATGCAGTTCACCTCCGACTTCCAGGAAAAGGACATCGTCTACGGCGGCGA
>DCNF01000076.1:1160-1417 GCA_002322035.1 Geobacter sp. UBA1603 | reverse complement strand
GTCCTCTCCGAGTGCCCGGTCGGTCTGATCGGCGACGACATCAACGCCACCTCCAAGCAGGTATCCAAGGAGCTGGACATCCCGATCATACCCTGCAACTGCGAGGGGTTCCGTGGTGTTTCCCAGTCCCTGGGGCACCATATCAGTAACGATACGATCCGCGACTACATTATCGAGACCCGCGAGTTTGCCGAACCGATCGGTCCCTACGACATCGCCCTGATCGGCGAGTACAACATCGGCGGCGACGCCTGGTC
>DCNF01000076.1:497-944 GCA_002322035.1 Geobacter sp. UBA1603 | reverse complement strand
CTTCTTCGGCCCGACCAAGATCAAGGAGAGCCTGCGCAAGTTGGCCGAACTGTTCGACGACAGCATCAAGGAGAAAGTGGAGGCGGTCATTGCCAAGTACGACCCGGTCTGCCAGGCGATCATCGATGAGGTCAAGCCGCGTCTGGACGGCAAGAAGGTCATGATCTACGTCGGCGGTCTCCGCCCGCGCCACACCATCGGCGCCTACGAAGACCTCGGCATGGTCTGCGTCGGTTCCGGCTACGAGTTCGCCCATACCGACGACTACGACCGCACCGCCCCGGAGATGCCGAACGCCACGGTGGTGTTCGATGATGCCTCCGAGATCGAGCTGGAGCACTTCGCCCACACCATGAAGCCCGATCTGGTCGCCTCCGGTATCAAGGAGAAGTACATGTTCCAGAAGATGGGGCTGCCGTTCCGTCAGATGCACAGCTGGGACTACTC
>DCNF01000076.1:0-271 GCA_002322035.1 Geobacter sp. UBA1603 | reverse complement strand
TACGCCTCCGCGCTCTTCCTCGGAAACACCGACCTGACCTCGAAATCCGAAGCCGGTAGGTTTTTACATAAACAGATTGTGGACAGATGAGTCCCAACTGACAAAGGAGAACAGTCATGGCTAACAATCTCGGTCTGGCCGTCAAGCCGGTCACAGAAACCCCCATAGAAGAAATTGAAAAGATCGCCAACTGGATCAATACCGAGGAGTACAAGACCCTCAATTTCAAACGCGAGGCGCTGGTGGTGATGCCGCCCCACGCCTGCCAGCC
>DCNF01000024.1:6929-7157 GCA_002322035.1 Geobacter sp. UBA1603 | reverse complement strand
GCGGCTGCCGTCCGACGGTTCGAGCGTGCCGGTCACCGTATCCCCCTCCTGCTTCAGGGTCATGGTCGTTCTGGCGCCCGGGTCGAATGTGACCGACCAGGTGCCGGCAACATCGGGTATGGAGGCGCGATTCCCGGAAAACCGGCCTTTGCCGGGATATTTTCCCTCGTTCCAGTAGGTGCCGCTGAAACGGTCGCCCTCAATCGTCACCCGGTAGTACTGCATCGT
>DCNF01000024.1:2424-6737 GCA_002322035.1 Geobacter sp. UBA1603 | reverse complement strand
CCATCCTGTTTCAGGGTCATCGTCGTTCTGGCGCCCGGGTCGAAAGTTACCGTCCAGGTGCCGCTGAAATCAGCAGCCTGGCAGGTTGAGGCGAACAGCACGACCGCCAGAATAGTGCAGAAACAGGCCATGAATAAAGCCTTCATCATCGGTATGTTATTGTTCATTGGATCCCCCCCGCTGTTTCGCTGTGTTGCCGGTATATCTCGTCAATAACCTGCTGAACCGTTATGCCGAGCCCCATTCCTTGGGGGCTGCCCTTGTCGAGCGGCCATACCCCCTGGATGCTGTTCACGGGGTAATAGAGATCGTCATTGCCACGTTTCAGGAAAAGGAGCATCGGGCCTTTGGCCGGAACGGTCAGGTTGTCCTCCCGCCGCCGCTTTTTTGTCACAACCACGGCCGTCGCCGCAGTGCCTTTCAGGCAGCTGGTGAGTTTCAGGTGATTCCTGACAACCGTCACTCTGCCCTGATCATCAGGCAGCAGCTCTTTCCGTTCCGTTTCCGCGATACAGATTACATCTGCCTGGCGCACGAGCTTCTCCAGGGAAAGAACCGGGATCTTGGCCTCACACGGTACGGTGAGGGTTAGTGCGCAGAGCAGGACCAGCACGGCAAGAATGCTGATTGCCATCTCTCCACCGCTATTGTTCATCCGGATGTCAGTAATGGATCCTCCCCAAAGCCCCGGCCCCGGTCTTGGCGTTGTAATAGGCGATTCCCCCGGGTGTATGAACGATGGTAGTCCACCCTTTCGAAAGGTCTAGTTGTTTCACGCTTGAGAGCGTGCCGGTGGCATCAAGCCGGCCGATCAGGCCGGCGCCGGTCTGGCTGTTGTAGAAGAGGATTCCGTCCGGCAAAGAGACAATCGAAGTCCATCCTTTTGAAAGTTCCATAGTCTTCAGTGTGGAAAAACTTCCCGATTCATTGAAACGGCCTACTGCCGCTGCCCCGGTTGCACTGTTGTAGTAAAGCACACCCTGGGAGGTGTCGACCAGATGGGTCCAACCGGTCGAGAACGTACCGGATGCATGCGATTTTATCGTAGTGTGTTCGATGGCAACGGCAGGTGATGAGCCACACAGTAGCATGAGGGCGGTTACGATCAAACGATGGATAACTGGCATTACGTCCTCCTGGTATGGTTTTCACTTGGATAATGCTTTGCCTGACTTGGAGGCCCAGATGGCTTCCTTGCGGTTCGTGGAGGTGCCCCGATAGATGACTACGTTTCCGTCGTTCTGGACAGCCAGGAGGTAATTGCCCAATGCGCCATGCGTCCCGGAGCTCCAGATGTGACGTTCCACCGGAGCGGGGGGCCTCCCCTTGTAGACCACCAGGTTTCCGTCGGGCTGAATCGCCATAAAATATTGCCCCTGTTCACGGAATGATCTGCTGTCCCATCTGGCACACATAGGGCTGATACCGCATGCGGTCTCGTACAGTACCAGATTGCCGTCCTTCTGCATGATGAGGGTGAAGGCACCGTTCGGTGAGGAGATTTTTTCATGATCGAAAAGATATCCGGCGTGGGTGGCAGAGGCGGTTATGACTGCTGCATCGTCAGCCTGTGAGATGGCGGACATGGATAACGTGAATGTGGCTGCAAGACAGGCAAGCAATAGTTTCATGGCAGCTCCTTTCGTGGCACCGTTCATCTGGTTATAGGTGAAATGATCGGCATGCTCAATAGGTGTCGATTACTTGGTCTGTAGCATATGAAAGCAGCTGCCACACGCCGTCGTTGTTTACGAATACAAAACTTGCCGCTGATTGTGACTCTTCCTTGCGCCACTGCGCAAGCAGGTTCGCCTGGACGATCGCAATCCTGCCCGATGCCCCGATGAATTCCATGCGCTGGTCACTGGCCTCGAGGGTAGAGTATTTTTCGGGAGTCTGACGTACCCAGTTCATCAGCCGCTCCCTGTCGAAGCTGTATGACTTGTTGATCTTGGTTCTGTACATGTAATACGCAAAATCCTTGGATAGCACCTTTCCCATGGCATCTGCGTTTTTGTCCTTCATGGCCGTGAGGAATGAGGTGAGCGTCTTTTGTACGGCGGCCTCCTTTGAGCTATACGCACAAGCGCTTCCGGAAAAGACCATTAAGGACAAAATTGTAAAAAGCAGCATTTTCAGTGCATGTTGCATGTGGGCCCCCTTTGTCGCTGTTGATTGACTCAAACAAACAATGAAATGATACCACCTCAACTGTTTTTTGCCAGCCGGCAGCCAATGACCGGATTTTTCCGCTCCAGTGCCGTCGCTGATCTGACGAATTGAGTGCCAGCGGGTGAATCCCGGAATGTCAGCTATCTCTTCAGCATCAGCGCAATGATTATCAAGACGACAATGACGGCGAAGACTGACATCGCGATCTTTGCCACCGACCAGGGCCGCTCGCCCTGAACCTGCCCGGTGCGAGCATTGACGATGAAGCGGTAGGTCTTGTCCCGGTAGCGGTAGGCGCTGATCCAGACCGGCAGCAGGATGTGTTTGAAGGTAATGTCGTCGTACTGGCTGCGGATGGCTGATATCTGCTGGCGGTCGCCGCCGATGTCACGCTCGACGGACCTGCGCACTGCTCCTTCCATCAGCGATTTTGCCTGTTCAAAACCATCGCCCAGGTCGAGCTGGTACGCTTCGGCCTGGAAACCGCTCATGTATTCGTCGGCATAGGGCACCAGGTTTTTCAGATCCCACGGTTCCAGCGTCGAAACGACCTCCTGTGGCAGGGAGCGCCCGGCCGGCACGAGGATGTCGTCGAAGGTGTTTTCCACCCAGCCGCTGGCCGGATGCCAGCGGGTGTGCGTGACGGTGCGGCTCTTGCGCACGGTGCTGCCGTCGTCATCCTCCTCGTCATAATACTGGGTCTCGTGGTAGTCCTCGCCCCGTTGCCCCTGGTATTCGGTGGTAACGCGGGCGTCATAGGTCCAGTAGGGGAGATACATCCCCTTGATGCCGCCCGATGTGGTGGCGAAGTTTTTCAGCTCTCCCGGCGCAAACCACAAACCCGAGAGCCAGGTGCGGAACTCCTCGGCCGCCTTGTTGCGTGCGACCTTGAAGGGCAATATTGCTCCCGGTTTGATCAGGCGGCTGGCCCGGGCCTGGGCTGTCAGCTGCGATCCGCAGAAGGGGCATTTGCTCATGGATATGTTGGTGTCCACCGTAGACTTAGCACTGCACGAGCCGCAGGTGACGACCTGCTTCTCCTCCGACTCCCCCTGCTCGGTGGCCCGTGCGAAGAACTCGTAGAAATCAAGCTCCTCTACAGCGGCTTCTTGTGGGAGCTCGATCTTGTTTTCCGCTCCGCAGTAAGAGCACTTGAGGGCTGATTTCCCCGGGGCGAACTCAAGCTTCGCACCACAGGCGGTGCAGGGGAATTTCGTGGCTTCCTGTTTGACAACTGGCTGGTCGTTCATGGGTGACCTCATACTCTGGGCATATTCTAATCACTGAAGGCATTCGAGGTGCAGGCTACCTGATACCCTCCCTGCTCTGGTGTCCTGACTGTCAGCGCCTGACTGCCACAGGGAAATCCGGAATTGTCTGGGGTTTTGTGGTCGTAGGCGTCTGTCTGCCGCCGGTGATCTCCTTGACCTTCTCGGATAGATACAGGTCAAGCATATTGATGGTTATTTTTCCGCTCCCGAGCATGTCGGCCTTTCCGGAAATCCCTTCTACAAGAGCTTTGGTGAAAGCACCGTTGCCCCACTTTTCATCTTCAAGAGAGTACTGGCGCCCTGTGGAGGATGCAAACACCACGACCCCGTTTTCGGCGCTTGATAACTCGTTTATCATGGTATTTATGTCTGTCATGGCCCTGCGACTTCCCATGACGTTCCCGCTGTGGCATGTGTCGACAAACAGCACCGCTTTGCCGGCAAGCGCTGAAAGGGTGTTTCTTATATCACTGAAAACGACACCGGTCCGCTTTAGTCGGTCTGGATCGGCATTATGCGGGAGATAATAGTAGATGCCGGTCGGGTCGTTGACTCCGTGCCCAGCGATGAAAACCATTGCCACATCGCGGCTTGTCGTCTCCTTTTGAAGCCACTCAAGCGCATCCATTATTTCGTCCCGCGTGGCAGAGGTGTCGGTAAGAAGTCTTACGGAAACATCACGATAGAGCCCGCCGTTCTGGTTTGCCAGTGCTTTTGCGAAATCAGACGCATCTTTTGCCGCAAATTTAAGGGAGAGTTCTTTCTTGGCATAGTGACTTACCCCTACAACAACAGCGTAAAGTTTCGGTTTGGCGACGAATTCCTCATGCTTTCTTGCCCCGTCCCATACAAGTGACACCGTTGCCGGAG
>DCNF01000024.1:1993-2397 GCA_002322035.1 Geobacter sp. UBA1603 | reverse complement strand
GCCGGAACAGAGGCTCCGTGGCGGTTCTCTGCAATAATGGAGAGTTCCAGGTTCCTTTCCGGCAGGTTTACGGAAAGGCTTTGCGGGTTGCTGTCCTTGTTTGCTGTGGCCTTTGGTTTTTCATGCACCTTCAGGCCGCGGGAGACCTCCTGGTGCGGCCTGCCGTCCACCAAAAGCCTTACGGCCGTTACCGGGCTGTCGCTGGCAGTACTCGAATCGTATGAAACAGTAAGGCTTGAAGACGAAAAACGCCCCCCATCCAAAGGAGAGAGAATCGTGACGACGGGGGGAAGTCTTGAGGATATTCCCTTGTCGGGAATATTGTCGTCATCCAGGATTTGTTGTGCCGCCGGGGTCTGGGTTTTTGACTGAGGTTGTTGCGGGAGCGCGACTCCGGCGGCGCG
>DCNF01000024.1:1821-1966 GCA_002322035.1 Geobacter sp. UBA1603 | reverse complement strand
ACGATGTCAAAATCCTCGAAGAAGGAGTTGAGGAGGCCGGGTTTATATTTTTCACTCCTGAAGCGGGAGGCCGGAAAGAATTGTGCCTCCCGGTCCTTGCCGCTGTTGATGTGCCAGCCGATCATGTCTTCTGAACCTGGGGATG
>DCNF01000024.1:383-1790 GCA_002322035.1 Geobacter sp. UBA1603 | reverse complement strand
GATCAACCAGCGCCCTCCCTCATGGAGCAGCATTAGCGATGCCAGCCAGATGCGGTCTTTCATCCGGTACCAGTTAATGCTCCCGCTGGCATGTGCTACTACGGCAAACCGGCCGTCGCCGGACACGGCCAGGGCGGAAACAGTCCTTGGTGAAGAAATCTGCCACCGTATCGAGCCGCTTCGTTCAATGGCAAAAACCCTGAACACGGTGGCTACGAGAGCGGTCTCACCATCAGGTGCAATGACGTGGTGCTGGTAGGAGTCACCCTTGGAAAGCTTTGTCGTGCGGCCGTTAACGATTATTTCTTCCGGTGCTTTTTCAATGCGAAAATTGTCATGGTTTTCCCGTTGGCTCGCATAGCCGTCATTTCCGGCGGATGGTGTGACTGCTGTCAGGTCGCGGTCCATAAGTGAGAAGAGAAATTTTTTTGCAGTTTGGGTGGGCATGGTTTTTGACGTTTTCATGGCCATAACCGCCGAGAGTCCGTCATGGGAAAGCCTGAGTTTATCTTTTGTGGCAGCAAGTGTCATCTGTCCCGCGACCTTCTCCATGGTGACGGTTCCGGATTGCGTGCACACAGCGATCCCGGGATCTGCAGATACCGCTATGAACCTGCCGTTGGGGAGAGTTGCCAGTGCATTTATGAAGTCAGCAAGGGGAAGCTTGTGGACAACCGGTTCTTGCTCACCATTAAATGCCAGCACTGCTTTCCTGCCGTCAATGGTTCGCCCTCCGGCAGCGTAGAGCGTGGAGCTGTCTGCCGACCAGGCCACGGCTAAGTATGTAGATCTGGCATGTCTGCCCAGTTGAGGATGGTACATGAGCGAAAGGTCCGAAGCGTCCCTGACTTCCAACGAGCCTGGACTGTCAAACCCGATGGCTATTTTTGTTCCATCAGGTGACAGGGCAAGCCGGCGGGGTTTCATCCCTGTAACGACAGCATCCCGATGGCCAGCAGCAGTTCCACCTGACGTTGTAAGGCTGTGTTTCCTGATTTTTCCAGCGTCGCTGAGCGATATAAGTGATGTCCCGCCTGGGTGGAATCGTGCGGTTTCAATGCGTTCATTTTCGAAAGAAAGCTCAACGGTTGTCTCGAATGAAACGTGTCCGGCACGGTCATGTAAACGGAAGATTCGCAATCCTCCGGGATATCCGGCTGCAAGCAGTTTGCCGTCTGGAGAGAAGTCGAGGGTTGAGCACACTCCCGGAATGCCCGGTATCCGCATGAGCAGCTTTCCGCTGGAGCGAGAGAAAATAAAAATATTGAAGCCTTCTTCCGGTTTTTCCTTTTTGCCACCATAGAAGGCGGTGAATCCTCCGCATGCCACTAATGTACCGTCGTGGCTCATGGCGACGGAATACACCAGTCCCTCGTTGCCCGGGCCAATTGGGGGGCGGAGCACCCC
>DCNF01000024.1:0-306 GCA_002322035.1 Geobacter sp. UBA1603 | reverse complement strand
CACCCCCGGAGGGTCTTGTCATAGCCGCCAGTGACCATGACCGAGCCGGCCCGGTCTGTGGAGACGGCTCTGATGCTTTGGGTGTGCATCCCGGTCTCTATGCGGAATACCGGGGCTGTGGGGGGCTCTGCCGCACAAGCGAGGAGAGATGGCAGAACATGCCCCAGAATAAAGATGAAAGTGCTGATGAAAATTTTCATCTGTCAGCCTCCGGTAACGCCCCGTCAGCTAATTCCGGGCGTTTTGGTGAATCAGCAGCGTTCAGGTCTACCCCTGTGGTACAGGCGGTGGCACGGCACCGAAGAC
>DCNF01000073.1:9176-16473 GCA_002322035.1 Geobacter sp. UBA1603 | reverse complement strand
TAGCCCATTTTGTTTTTAGTGCTAGGACCTTATCCAATGATGCCTCTTGAGCAGTGTTTCAAAAACTTATTTTGGACGGATATGATTTTTGCGAAAAACTGAAATAAGCGACAGTTGACATATATACACAATAGGTATTATGTATATACAAAACATGGGGGGGTGCCCAATGGCAACAGCAATGACATCAATCCGGCTGGATACCCATCTGGCTGACGAAGCCGCACACATTCTGGGGGTCAAGAGCAGAACCGAGGCGGTGCACGCCGCATTGCGCGAAATTGTCGCCCTGAAGAAATTCAAGAGCCTGATGGGCAAGCATGCCGGCAAGCTGGCATTTGAGGCTCATGGTGACTAACCTCGTCATCTTTGACACCTCAATCTTCATCGATCACCTGCGCACCGGTTGCCACGAGGAGCGGATTGACACCATAAGCGGGCTGATCCGGACATCTTCCGTGGTGCTGGCCGAACTGTGGCGCGGGGCGACCAAGCCGGCAGAACACACCTTCCTGAAACAGATTGAGAAAAACCATCCCATCCTGACGCCCACCGAAAAAAGCTGGCAGGAATCAGGTCAACTCCTCGGCAAGATACGGGCAGACAAAGGTTTCACTCCGGAGAAGCTGCGCAATCTGCATTTCGACGTCCTGATCGCCTTAACCGCCCGCTCTGCCGGTGCCCGGCTGATTACCTCCAACCGAAGCGATTTTGAGCTGATCAAATGCTATCGGGATTTTCATCTGGAGGTATGGTGACCACCGTCGGCCAGATCGAAAAGAAGACCCAGAACCGTATCGTCCAACTGTTCAGCGAACAGTTGGGGTACGTCTTCAGCTACTAATTCCAATATACCTATGACGGTGAAATTGATGCTCACAAGGCCAACTCCTCGCCTTTGCACACAAAATATTGCGCCAATCTCCCGCCCTTGACACCATATCTGGACATGAGGCATAATTTCCGCTCATTGACCAGCCGGGAGGCAGTACCCCATGGAAACAGTTGCGATGCCGGCAGTACCCCCCTTTGTCCACTTGCACCTTCACACCCAGTATTCCCTGCTGGATGGCGCCATCCGTTTTGACGACCTGATCGACAAGGCCAGGTCTACCCGTATGCCGGCGTTGGCCATGACCGACCACGGCAATATGTTCGGTGCCGCCGAGTTCTATCTTGCCTGCAAAAAGGCGGGGATCAAACCTGTCATCGGCTGCGAGCTCTATCTGGCCCCCGATTCCCGCTTCTCCAAAGACGCCAAGGGCATTTCCGAAGCGGCCTACCATCTGATCCTGCTCTGCGAGAACATGCAGGGCTACAAAAATCTCTCCTACCTCACCTCGGCCGGCTATAAGGAAGGTTTTTACTACCGCCCCCGCATCGACCGGGAACTGCTGCAGGGGCATTCTGACGGCCTGATCGCCCTGTCGGCCTGCCTCAAGGGAGAAGTGGCCATGCAGTGCGGCCGAAATCGGATGGATGAGGCGCTGGAAACCGCCCGCTGGTACCGCGAGCTATTCCCGGACCGCTACTATATCGAACTGCAGGAGAATACGCTGGAGGAGCAGCATGTCGTCAACAGGCGGCTGATGGAGGTGGCCCGGGAGCTCGACCTGCCGCTGGTGGCCACCAATGACTGCCACTACCTGAACCGCGAAGATGCCCGCGCCCACGAAGTACTGCTCTGCATCCAGACCGGCAAGACAATGGACGATCCGACCCACATGAAATTTTCGGCCGACGAGTTCTACGTCAAAACGCCGGAAGAGATGGCCACGGCCTTTTCCTACGCCCCTGAGGCGATCAGCAACACCGTGGCCATCGCCGACCGCTGCCAGCTGGACCTGCCGGTGGACGGCAAGACCTACTACTTCCCTCACTTCGATCCGCCCGAAGGGCTGAATCACGACGATATGCTGAAGGAGTTGGCCACGGAGGGGTTGAAGGAACGGATGTCCACCATTCTGGGCAAGTATCCCGATCTGACCCTTGAACAGCAGCAGGGCTACTTCGACCGCCTGGAGATCGAACTGGAGTGCATCAAGGCCATGAAGTTCCCGGCTTACTTCCTGATCGTGTCCGACTTCATCCGCTGGGCCAAGGACAAGGGCATCCCGGTCGGCCCCGGCAGGGGATCCGCTGCCGGCTCGCTGGTGGCCTATGCCATCAGGATCACCGATCTGGACCCGATCCCCTACAATCTTCTCTTTGAGCGTTTCCTCAATCCGGAGCGCATCTCCATGCCCGATATCGACGTGGACTTCTGCCAGGACCGCCGGGGTGAAGTTATCCAGTACATGGTTGACAAATACGGGCGCGACCGGGTCTGCCAGATCATCACCTTCGGCACCATGGGGGCCAAGGCGGTGGTGCGGGATGTGGGACGGGCTCTCAACATGAGCTATGGCGATGTGGACCAGATCGCCAAACTGGTGCCGGACGATCTCAAGATGACCCTCTCCAAGGCACTGCTGCAATCGCCGGAACTTCGGGAAAAGTGCGAACGCGACCCGCGGGTGAAAGACCTGATGGATACCGCCCTCTGTCTGGAGGGGCTGACCCGCCACGCCTCAACCCATGCCGCAGCCGTGGTGGTCGCCCCTGACCGGTTGGAGGAGTTCCTGCCGCTTTACAAAGATCAGAAGACAGGATCGATCAACACCCAGTATTCCATGAAATATGTAGAACTGGTCGGACTGGTGAAGTTCGACTTCCTGGGGCTCAAGAACCTGACCGTCATCGAAAACGCCGTCCGGCTGGTGCGGGAGGGCAAGGACCCGGAGTTCGACATCACGGCACTCAAGGATGACGACCCGGCCAGCTACGAGCTGATCTCGGCCGGCAACACCACCGGCGTTTTCCAGCTTGAATCAAGCGGCATGAAAGAGATGCTGGTCAAACTGAAGCCTTCCTGCTTCGAGGATGTGATCGCCGCCTGCGCCCTCTACCGCCCCGGCCCCCTCGGTTCCGGCATGGTGGACGACTTCATAGACCGTAAGCATGGCCGCAAGAAGGTGGTCTACGACCTGCCGCAACTGGAACCGATCCTCAAGGACACCTACGGGGTCATCGTCTACCAGGAGCAGGTCATGCAGATATCCCGAACCCTGGCCGGCTACTCCCTGGGACAGGCGGACCTTCTGCGCCGGGCCATGGGAAAGAAGGACGATAAGGAGATGACCCGCCAGAAAGGTTTGTTCCTGGAGGGAGCAGCCAAGAACAATATCGACCGCAAGAAAGCCGAGGCGATCTTCGATCTGATGCATAAATTCGCCGAGTACGGCTTCAACAAGTCCCATTCGGCCGCCTACGCCCTGATCGCCTATCAGACCGCCTGGCTCAAGGCTCACTATCCAATCGAGTTCATGGCGGCACTTCTGACCTGCGATATGGACAACACTGACAAGGTAGTAAAAAATATCGCCGACTGCCGCGAGCAGGGGATAGAAGTGCTGCCGCCGGATATCAACACGTCCGGCCTTTCCTTCACGGTTGTTGACAAATCAATGCGCTTCGGTCTTGGCGCCGTCAAGGGCGTTGGCACTGGAGCGGTAGAGGCGGTGCTCGAGGCCCGTACCGATGGGCCATTTACCGATCTGTTCGATTTCTGTAGCCGGGTTGACCTGCGCCGCTGCAATAAAAAGGCATTGGAAGCGCTGATCAAATGTGGCGCCTTCGACTCCACCGGAAGCCGGCGGGCCGCTCTGGCCGAAGGGCTTGAAGCCGCCATGGCCTACGGCCAGAAAATACAGGAAGAAAAGGCCAGCTCCCAGGCATCCCTGTTCGGAACTGCTGAAGTTGTCAGAACAAACGGAAACGGTGGTATCAAGCTCCCTGATGTGCCTGAATGGCACGACAAGGAAAAACTTGCCTTTGAGAAGGAATCGCTCGGTTTTCTGATCACCGGACATCCGCTCGACCGCTACAGCGACGATATCCGGCGGCTTTCAACCGCGCAGATTGCCGATCTGTGCGAGCTGTCCGAAGGAAGCGAGGTCCGCATCTGCGGAATTGTTACCGCCTTTCGTGAAATTCCGACAAAAAAAGGTGACCGGATGTGCTTCGCCACGATTGAAGATCTATCCGGGTCGGTTGAAATAACAGTTTTTTCAGATATCTACACAACTGCAGCAGACCTGCTCAAGAACGATGACCCGCTGTTTGTTGTCGGGAAACTGGAAAAGGGCGAAAAGGGCGCCAAAGTCCTGGTTATGAAAGGCGGCGAAAGCGGCAACGGCAGGTTCCAGCGCGACCGCGGGCCGGCCGGCGAGATACGGCTGCTGGCCGATGCCCGGGCCCAGACTACCCGCAGGGTGTGTTTCTCCCTGCAGACGGACGGACTACCGATCGAGCGCCTGGGCGGCCTGAAAGGAATTATCAATAAACACCCCGGAAATGTACCGGCTTATATCCAGTTCATCATTCCCAGTCGAAGCTGCTCGACCCTGCCCCTGCCCGAGTCCATGAGCGTTGCTGCCAGCGATGAATTAAGACTGGAAGTGGAGAGACTGTTCGGCTATAATGCCGCCACGTTTGAGTAGCGAAGTGGTTCAGGAAGGAGCCTCCGATGGCAAGTCCGTTTTACCTTGAGTTTGAAAAACCGATCGTCGAGCTGCAAAAGAAGATCGATGAGCTGAACGCTCTGGCCGGCAGCGGTCTTGACATTGCCGGTGACGTCGCAGCCCTGGAAGGACGGGTAGAGTCGATGAGAGCCGACATTTTCTCCAACCTCTCCCGCTGGCAGACCGCCCAGGTGGCCCGCCACATCAATCGCCCCTTCACCCTTGATTACATCAACGCCCTGTTTACCGAGTTCACGGAACTGCACGGCGACCGCAACTTCGGCGATGACCACGCCATCGTCGGCGGAATGGCCCGTTTCGAAGGACGTCCGGTAATGGTGATCGGGCACCAGAAGGGACGCGACACCAAGGAGAAGGTCTACCGCAATTTTGGCATGCCCAATCCCGAAGGATATCGCAAGGCACTGCGGCTGATGCAGATGGCCGAGCAGTTCAGGCTGCCGGTCATCACCTTTGTCGACACCCCCGGCGCCTATCCCGGCATCGGCGCCGAGGAGCGGGGACAGGCCGAAGCGATTGCCCGCAACCTGCGTGAGATGGCTGCCCTGAAAACCCCGATCATCGTCTGCATCACCGGCGAGGGCGGCTCGGGGGGCGCCCTGGCGATCGCCGTCGGTGACCGGATCCTGATGCTGGAGCACTCGGTCTATGCCGTCATCTCTCCGGAAGGGTGCGCGGCGATTCTCTGGTCCGACGGCACAAAGGGAGAACAGGCTGCCGAGGCGCTCAAGCCTACTGCGAAAGACATCATCGGCCTTGGCGTCATTGACGAGATTATCAAGGAACCGGTTGGAGGCGCCCACCGGGACCACGGGGCAACTGCCGCCAACCTGCGCGAAGCGATTATCCGCCATCTGGCCGAACTGGACACGCTGGCCGCCGACAAGCTGGTCGAAACACGCTACGAGAAGTTTCGGGCCATGACCCGCTGCATCGAATAATCGATCGCCATCAATACGAGATCTGCAACAGGGGCGTATTCGCCCCTGTTTTATTTGGAGGGGAAATCATGATGGAACGCCTTCAGAAAATAATCTCCGCCGCGGGCATCGCATCGCGGCGAGCCTCCGAGGAAATGATCCTCGCCGGACAGGTGTGCGTCAACGGGATCGTCGTTACCGAACTGGGGAGCAAAGCAGATCCCGCTACTGACACCATAACGGTCAACGGAAAGCCTATCACAATCCCGGACCGCAAGCTGTACGTGCTGCTCAACAAGCCGGTCGGCTACATGACAACCATGAGCGATCCGGAAGGAAGACCTGTGGTCGGCGACCTGCTAAAGGATATCGAAGAGCGGGTCTATCCGGTGGGGCGCCTGGACTATAATACCGAGGGGCTCTTGTTGCTGACCAATGACGGGGAGTGGGCCAACCGCCTGATGCACCCGCGCCATGAGGTTGAGAAGGAGTACCATGTCAGGGTACGCGGCAAGGTCGACGGTCAGCAGTTAAAAAAACTGGCGGGGGGGGTTGAGCTTGATGACGGCATGACCGCACCGGCAGCAGTACGGATGATCAAGGACGGCGACCGCAATGACTGGATTTCGGTGACCATCCACGAGGGACGCAACCGCCAGGTGCGGCGCATGTGCGAAGCGGTCAGCCTTTCTGTGGTACGGCTGAAGAGGGTCCGCTACGGAAGTCTGGCGATCGGCCCGCTCAAACCGGGTCAGTATCGCCTGCTTGATAAAGCCGAAACCGCCGGCCTTATTTCTTGCGGGCCTTCTTCAGGTTCTCCTGGAAAAGCTCGGGGGTAAACCCTTTCATCACCAGTTCGTCTTTTCCACTGCCGAACACAAGAACCGGCACACCGGTGCTGTTGTACTTGCCGGTTAATTCCTCCATTGCAGCGCCATCTAGCTCCACATCCCGGTTGATGAAGGGGATGTTGTTGCCTGTCAGATACTCCTTGGTCTGGCGGCAATGGGGGCACCAGGCCACGGAATAGAGCACAATCCGCGGATATTTCTGGGTTTCTGCGGCCTTGCCGGGGTTAAGCTGGCTCTGGGGCGGAGCATCGGCCGCGACCGCCGCAGTCAGTGAAAGCATCAGTGATGCCAGGGCAATAATCATTCTGATCATGGTGTTGTCTCCTTGTGTGGTGAAAGGGTGAGCTGCCTGCGTATCAGTGTAACCTTAAACGGCCGGTCAGTCCCGGGACGGATGAGTGTCAGCACAACCGGTGTGCCGGCGACACCGCGCAACCGTTTTGTGACCACTGCTTCAAAACTGCTGCCCGCAGTTGCCTGACCGTCAACATGGGTCAGAATGTCACCAGGGCGAATGCCGGCCCGATGAGCCGGACCACCGGCCACCATCTGGCGGATCACGATCCGGCCATCCTCCCTGCGGACGCCGTCAATCCCCACCCCTCCGAAATGTGTTTCCGTATTGACAGCACCGGAAATTGCGGGTAACACAAGCAAAATTGCACAAATGAGAGCAGTTCGCATGGGGATCGATAGTACACCAGCACTGCCGGGAGAGTCAATATGTCACGCCGTATACCGATCGCCGCTCTGACCGCCCGAAATGCCGGTGGTGAAATCTGCACCCTGGCCGGATGGGTCCGTTCGGTACGCAGCTCGCGAGATATCATATTTATTACCGTTAATGACGGATCCTGTCTGTCGGGCATCCAGGTGGTGGTCGAACGCGCGTGTCCCAGCTTTGATGCAGCTTCAAGCCTGGGGACCGGAGCGGCCGTCCGGG
>DCNF01000073.1:8222-9135 GCA_002322035.1 Geobacter sp. UBA1603 | reverse complement strand
TTGACCGGTCATCTGGTTCCCTCCCCGGCGTCCGGTCAGCAGTGGGAAGTGGCCGCCCGCTCCATCGAATGCGTCGGCACGGCAGACGATTCCTACCCGCTCCAAAAAAAGCGTCACTCCTTCGAATTCCTGCGGACAATTGCCCACCTGCGGCCTCGCAGCAACACCTTCGGGGCGGTGTTCCGGCTCCGTTCCCGGCTTGCCCAGGCGGTTCACCGCTTTTTCTGCGAACGAAGCTTCCTGTATGTGCATACACCGATCATCACCGCCAGTGACTGCGAAGGGGCCGGCGAACTGTTCCGGGTAACAACGCTGGCCACGGACGACCATGACTGTGCCAATGACTTTTTTGCCAGAAAAACCGGACTGACCGTCAGCGGACAGCTGGAGGGTGAACTGTTCGCCCTCTCGTTCGGGGATATCTACACCTTCGGGCCGACATTCAGGGCTGAAAACTCCAACACGGCCCGCCATGCTTCCGAATTCTGGATGATCGAGCCGGANNCTTCGGCCCCACCTTCCGCGCCGAGAATTCCAACACCAGCCGCCACCTGGCCGAGTTCTGGATGATCGAGCCGGAAATGGCTTTTGCCGATCTGGTTGACGATGCCAGCCTGGCCGAAGAGTTCGTCCGCTATCTCTGCTGTGCGGCCCTGAAAGAGTGCCCGGAAGAAATGGAGTTCTTCGACAAACAGATTGAAAGAGGTCTGATCAACCGCATCAGCCGGGTTGCCGATGCTGACTTTGCCCGGATGGAGTATGGTGATGCCATTCGGATACTCCAGCGGTCAGGGGTTCCGTTTCAGTACCCGGTCGCGTGGGGGCTCGATCTGCAGACTGAGCACGAACGCTATCTTTCCGAGCAGGTAATCGGTGGGCCGGTGTTCATCATGAACTACCCGAAGGAGATCAA
>DCNF01000073.1:783-8121 GCA_002322035.1 Geobacter sp. UBA1603 | reverse complement strand
GGCGAGATCATCGGCGGCAGCCAGCGCGAAGAACGGCTTGACCTGCTGGAGCAGCGCATGGAAGAGATGGGCATCGCCAAGGAACCGCTCTGGTGGTACCTGGACAGCCGCCGTTGGGGGAGCTGCCCCCATGCCGGCTTCGGCCTCGGCTTCGAGCGGCTGATCATGTATCTCTCCGGCATGGACAATATCCGCGATGTGATTCCCTTTCCCCGCACACCGCGGAACTGCGATTTCTGAACCATGTTCGTCTTCTGCCTCGAACTGCACCTTTCCCTCCCCTCCCGTTCCCTCAAGGAGAAGCGCGGTATTGTCAAAAGCATCCTCGGGAGGGTCCGTAACCGTTTCAACTGCGCCTGCGCAGAGGTCGACCGGCAGGATAACCCGGCCGTTGCGGTGCTCGGCTTCGTCACGGTCGGCCCGGACCGGACCATTGCCCGGAGAGTGCTGGAACAGATTGAGGAGTGGGTCTACGAAACCTGGTGCGATGTGGAGATCATGGCCGGCGACATTACCGAGCTGTAACCGGCCCACCCACACATTATATTGACACTGCCTGTGTTTGGGGCTATTTTTAAAACTTGTTTCAATGAGTTACGCGACCATTCCACGACGAGCAACGACACGGACATGCCGGAACATCCAGGCAGCACGCAGGATCAGAATTTCATAACCTACCTGAGCAAACTGGGCTCGAACCTGCTGGACTCGATTGTCCGCCGTTTCTCCAATCCCCAGACCGCCCGGAGGAACCGCTGCATCCTTCTGGCTGTCACGGCTCTTCTGCTGACATTCATCGTCATCCCTGACCAGCATCTGGTTACAAGCGAGTTCAAGGCCGGTAGCATCGCCACTTCTGATATCCGCGCCTCCCGCGACTACCTGATGGAAGACCGGGGGCTGACCGAGCAGCGGCGCAAGGAAGCGGCTGCAAATGCACCGGTCACCTACAGCCTGAGCGACCGGGTACCAACGGTGATTGCCGACAAACTGACCCAGGCGCTCAAGGAACTCCGCACCGGCCGGGACACGGTCCGCTCCGGAAAGGCCGAGGAGTGGCGCAAACTTCTCGTGCCACTCCTGGATACGGACCTTTCTGATGCTGAAATCAAAGCCTTGGCCAGAATCGTTTCCGACCGCCAGTTTCTTGATTCGACTACTACCCTGCTGACTGACCTCTACCGGCGCAAGATTGTTCTTGACGGCAAAGTCTTTGAAACCGACACCCGCAAAGGGATCGAAATTGTTGACACCAACGGCCGCCCGGCCGGCGGCGGCGATTCATCGACCAGCTATACCGAGATCGATGCGGCGCGGCGGATAGTTGCCGGCTGGAAGTTCGCCGGACTTGCCGAACCGGCAGACAGTCCGCGGATCGCCGGGATTGTGGCCCGAATCCTGTTGCCGAACCTTTTCTATGACAAGGACGGCAGTGAAAACAGGGCCCGGATGGCTATTGAGGCTGTCCGGCCGGTCATGTTCAAGGTTCAGAAAGGCGAGATGATCGTCCGGGTCGGCGAACGGATTACCCCGGAGCAAGCCCATAAACTCAATACGATGTTCCGCAACTCACGAACCGGCAATCCGCTGTTCGCATCGCTCGGAATGTTTGCCCTGATTCTGGTGCTGTTCTACTTTCCCTATCGCTTTGCCTGCAAAAACATCCGTAAGTTCAATCCGAGCAACAAGGACGTCTTGATTCTTTCACTGCTGATTATCGGCAGTTTCTTCTTTTTCAAGATCTACCTGATGATCAGCAGCAACATCGGCCCGGTGTTTCCAGGAATTGACGTCGGCAACTACTTTTACCTGCTTCCCTTTGCCGCCGGTGCCATGATCATACGGATTTTCATCAATTCAGAAGTTGCTCTGGTCTACTGCGCCATCCTGGCACCATTGTTGGGCATCATGTTCAACAACAACATGCTTGTCGTGGTCTATGCCCTGCTGGGGAGCATCGTCGGTGCCCACGGCGTGCGGCAGTGCTCCAGCAGGAGTACGATTTACAGTGCCGGGCTGAAGATCTCGGTTGTCAACCTGGCCATGGCCCTGGCATTCCAGACCTTCAGCAATTCACTGTTCAGCATCCAGACTGTCTATGCCGCCCTGTTCGCTGTGGCAGCCGGTATCCTGAATGCCGGTTTTGTCTCCGGCTTCATCCCGGTCATTGAAAGCCTGTTTCAATACACGACCGACATCAAACTGCTGGAACTGGCCAATCTCAACTCGCCGGTACTGCGTGACCTGATGGTCAAAGCACCCGGCACATACCATCACAGCGTTGTCGTCGGTAATCTGGTCGAGGCCGCGGCCGAATCGATCAGTGCTAATCCGCTTCTGGCAAGGGTTGCGGCCTATTATCACGACATCGGCAAGGCATCCAAACCGCTTTATTTCATTGAGAACCAGGGGGGGGAAGAGAACCGGCACGACAAACTGACCCCGAGCATGAGCGCCCTGATTTTGATCTCCCACATCAAGGAAGGTGCCGAGATAGCCCGCGAAAAGCATCTGGGGCAACCGATCATCGACATTATCCGCCAGCATCATGGAACCGGTCTGATCAAATTTTTCTACGAGCGGGCCCGTCAGCAGGCCGAATCTTCGGGACAGACCGTCGAGGAAAAGGATTTCCGCTATCCCGGCCCCAAGCCCCAGACCCGGGAAGCCGGCATCGTCATGCTGGCGGACTGTGTCGAAGCCGCCTCGCGGACTCTGGTCAACCCGACTCCCGACCGAATACAGGGAATGGTTCAGAACATCATCAACCGGATCTTCACCGACGGCCAGCTCGACGAGTGCGAGCTGACCCTCAAGAACCTGCACGAGATCGCCAGAAGTTTCAACCGGATCCTGAACGGCATCTTCCACCATCGCATCGATTACCCCGAACCGGTTCACAAGGGGGCTGCCGAACGGAAACATGACCACCGCCTCTCGTCGCATGACCAGGGAAAACAGGGGAATGGAGACACAAAACGTGCGGATACTACTGGACAACCGCCAGAGAAGGCACCGGCTTTGCAGCAGAGCCATCACAACGGCAGCAGCGAGAATATTAAGCGCCTCGGGATGTCCTGACGGAAGCGAGCTGTCCCTGTCGATTGTCGGCGATCGGACCATCAGGAAGATCAACCGCGAATACCTGGGCAAAGACCGGCCGACCAACGTGATTTCGTTTTCGCTTCGCGAAGGGCCATTCAGCGCTGTTGCCCCCCACGCCCTCGGCGACGTGATCGTTTCAGCCGACACGGCCGCCCGCGAGGCCTGTGAAGCCGGCATCGACCTGCATGAGCGGCTGATTTTCCTGGTGATGCACGGCATCCTGCATCTGTGCGGCTACGACCACGAGCGAAGCGGGGAGGCTGAAGCCCGCCGGATGGAGAAGAGGGAGAAAGAATTATTCGGGATTCTGAAGAAGGAAGGGCTGTTGAGCCCGTAAAACCTGACCGCTTCATCGACTCGGTCAACTGCGCCATCGAGGGCATCCTCCACGCTGCCCGTACCGAAAAGCACATGCGCAACCACTTCATTGCTGCGTTGCTCGTGCTCGTGTCCTGCCTGCTGCTGAAGGTGACACCGATCGAGTTCTGCCTGCTGGCCCTGTCGATTCTGTTCGTGCTGTTTGCCGAGCTGTTGAACACTGCCGTGGAGTCGGTCGTCGACCTGGTTTCGCCCGGCTTTCACCCGCTGGCAAAAATCGCCAAGGACACGGCGGCCGGGGCAGTGCTGGTTGCCGCCTGCGGCGCTGCGGTGACCGGCTACCTGATCCTTTCGACGTATATTCTGCCACGCTACCGGGAGGTGCTTGAAGTGTTCGGAACCGCCTCAGACCTGGGCACCGTCGTTTCCGTGCTGATTGTTACTATCGTGGTGATCATGGTCAAGAGCATGACCGGCCGGGGAACTCCACTACACGGTGGAATCCCCAGCGGCCATGCCGCCGTGGCCTTTTCGATCGCCACCGCCGTTTCGGTTAACACCCGTGATCCGCTGATTTCACTGCTGTGCATCGCCCTGGCAGTCATGGTAAGCCATTCCCGGCTGCTGATGAGGATTCACAGTATGCGGGAGGTTGTTTTCGGGTCCCTGATCGGCTGTATCGTCACACTGGTCGTACTGCTGATTTTCAAGAGCATTGGATAAGGAGGAAGGTTGATCGTGGAAGAGGGTGGAAGTCGCAAGTCCGGTTTTCTGGAACTGGTCGGCCGGTTCGTGACCGGACGGAAGAAAATCACCGAGGAGGAGATTCACGACTTCATCGAGGCCAGTGAAGAGGAGGGACTGGTCAACGAAGAAGAGAGCGAAATGATCCGCTCGATATTCACGCTGCGCACCACCGTCGTCCGCGAGACCATGGTTCCCCGGACCGATATGGCCTGCGTTCCGGTTACCGCCTCGGTCCGCGAACTGCTCGACACAATCATCGCCTGCGGACATTCCCGCATTCCGGTCTACGAGGGGACGGTCGACAATATCATCGGCCTGCTCTATGCAAAGGACCTGCTCCGCTGCTGGGGTGAGCAGGAGGAGCGGATCCAGATCCGCTCACTGATGCGCCCTCCTTTTTTCATCCCCGAAACCAAGAACCTTGAACAGCTGCTACAGGAATTCAAGCGCAAGCGGGTTCACCTGGCGGTGGTGATTGACGAGTACGGCGGCACTTCCGGCCTGATTACCATTGAAGACCTGCTCGAGGAGATCGTGGGCGACATCCAGGACGAATACGACCGGGAAGAGGCCCTGCTGACGGTCAACCCCGACGGGTCGGTGACGGTCGATGCCCGCCTGCCGGTGGAAGAGCTTGAAGAGTATTTCGGACTTGAAATCGAGCGTGACAAATTCGATTCGGTCGGCGGCCTTGTCTTTCACCTGACCGGCAAAATTCCCACCGCAGGAGAATCTATTTCCGGAAACGGGCTCTGCCTGGACATCCTCGAGGCCGATGCCCGCAAAATCAAGAAGCTGCGGATCACCCGCCAGAGTGCTTCGGCAACCGAGCCTGCGGGTGCCGAGTGACCGGTCGGCCGTTTTTGACCAGCGCAGCCGCACGTTTCAACCGGGCTGACCTGCTGGCGGCCATCTCCGGGATTCTGGCCGCCCTCTCCTTCCCCTCGACCGGTTTTTCGATTCTGGCCTGGGTGTCCCTGATCCCGCTGCTGACCGCCCTGGAAAACACGACTCCCCGGACCGCTTTCCGTCGCGGGTTTATCTGCGGATGCTGCGCTTACGCTGCCATCCTCCCCTGGCTGACAATTGTCATGACCCGCTACGGGCACCTTCCCTGGGCGCTCAGCACTGTGCTCTACCTGCTGCTGGTAGCGTGGCTGGCACTGTTTTACGGGGCGGCCGCCATGACAGCCCGAATCGGGGAACAACTCGGAATGAAGAGCGCCGTTTCGCTCCCGCTGGCCTGGGTCGGTTTTGACTTTCTCCGTTCCTGGCTTTTAACCGGCTTTCCCTGGGCCATGCTCGGCCACTCCCAGTACCGGACCCTGCCGTTGATCCAGATTGCCGATCTTTTCGGCGTCTACGCCATTACCGCCCTGATCGTCCTGGCCAACGTGGTGCTGTATCGAGCCGTGCGTGCCGTTGCCGGCGCCGGAGTTCCCTATCCGGCCAAAAGCGCCCTTGTGCTGCTGGCTCTGCTGGCCGTTACGGTGCTGTACGGCTTCAGCCGCCTGAATCAGGACGAGCCGGGCGGGCGCACTACACTCCGGGTGGCACTGATCCAGGGCAATATCCCCCAGGATGTCAAGTGGAGCCCGGAATTCCGGACCCGGACCATTGACACCTATGACCGCCTGACCCGCGAAGCGTCTGGTGGCGGGACAGACCTGATCATCTGGCCGGAAAGCGCGGTTCCGTTCTTTTTTCAGGATGAGCCTGACCAGGCTGACCGGATCCGGCTGCTGGCTCGCCAGTGTAACGCCTGGATGTTGATCGGCAGCCCGGCCCATGAAATCGAAAACGACCGGCGCATCTTCCGCAATAGCGCTTTCATGATTGACCCCACAGGCGAAACCGTCGGCCGGGCCGACAAGCTGCATCTTGTCCCGTTCGGAGAATACGTCCCGCTTGGACGTTTTTTCCCCTTCATCAGCAAGCTGGTGACCGGCATCGGCGATTTTTCTCCCGGCAACAGTGCCGTGGTTCTGCCGGCAGCCGGCAGCAGCCTGGGCACCCTTGTCTGCTATGAAGCGATTTTCCCTGAACTGGCCCGGGCATACGTTAAAAACGGCGCCCGGATTATGGTCAACATCACCAACGATGCCTGGTTCGGCCGTTCATCGGCCCCCTACCAGCACCTGTCGATTGCCGCATTCCGGGCGGTCGAGACCCGCACACCGCTGATCAGGGCTGCCAATACCGGCATCACCGCGATCATCGACCAGAACGGCCATATCCGTTCCATGACAGGCCTGTTCGTTGAAGGATTCCGCACCGGCGAGATTACCCCCGGCCGGGGGCAGTCGCTTTATCTCACAATCGGCGACCTGGGCGCCTGGATCTGCCTGCTTGCCAGCACAGGAATCGCCGCGGCCGGATTTATCCGATCAAGAAAACACCCGCAAGGAGAAGACAATGTTTCGTGAAGAGATCGCACGGCTAAAGGATTACGAGGAGCGCATCGCCAAACTACGGGGGTCCCTTTGACGTCGACACAAAACGGGAGTCGATCCAGGAAATAGAGTCCCTGATGGCGGCTCCCGGGTTCTGGGACGACACCGCAAAATCGCAGCACATCATCAGGGAGCGCACCGCCCTGGAAAAAATAGTCCAATTGTGGGACAGCCTGGTCAAACAGGCTGACGATGTGCGGGTGATGATTGAACTGGGCGAGGAAGCCGAGGACGAGGAGACGCGTGCCGAATGCAGCGCCATGAATGATGCCCTGCAGAAGGGAGTCGAGGCGGCCGAGTTCCAGAAGATGCTCTCCGGAGACCATGATCGCAACTCGTGCTTTGTTTCCATCAACCCCGGCGCCGGCGGCACCGAATCCCAGGACTGGGCATCGATGCTCCTGCGCATGTATCTGCGCTACTGCGAGAAAAAGGGGTGGAAGACCGTCATCACCGACTACCAGGACGGTGACGAGGCGGGTCTCAAGTCAGTCACCTTCAGCGTCAGCGGCGAGTACGCCTACGGCCACCTCAAGGCCGAGGCCGGCATCCACCGCCTGGTGCGCATCTCTCCCTTTGACAGCAACGCCCGCCGCCACACCTCATTCGCCTCCATGTACGCCTTCCCCGAGATCGAGGAAGAGGACATCGACATCAAAATCAGCGACGCCGACCTGAAGGTCGACACCTACCGTTCCAGCGGCGCCGGGGGACA
>DCNF01000073.1:0-642 GCA_002322035.1 Geobacter sp. UBA1603 | reverse complement strand
GCCATGCGCGTTCTGCGGGCCAAGCTGTACGAGCGCGAGGTGGAAGAGCGTAACGCCAAGGCCTCCGAGATCGCTGCCGAAAAGAAGGATATCGCCTGGGGGAGCCAGATCCGCTCCTACGTGCTGCACCCGTACCGGATGGTCAAGGACCATCGCACCGGCCATGAGGTCGGCAACGCCGACGGCGTGCTCGACGGCGATCTGGACGGCTTCATCGAAGCCTGGCTGCTCGGCAAGCGGGCCCCGGACAAGACCTGATTGTGAAAGATTGAGACCATGGAAGAAAAAAGCGACGTCCTCGCCCAGCGGCGAGCCAAGCTCGATGAATTGCGCGGTGAGGGGATCAACCCCTTCGCCAACGGCTTCGTGGCGACCCACACGGCCGCCGGGGTGCATGCCGCCCCTGCCGACCACGACGCGGAAGCGCTGGCCGACAGCAATGCGTACTACGCCCTGGCCGGGCGGATCATGGCCCGCCGCGACTTCGGCAAGGCCGCCTTCCTCCAGCTGCAGGACCGCAGCGGACGCTGCCAGGTCTACGTGGCCCAGGAACAGCTCGGCGAGGCGACCTTCGCCCTCTACCGCAAGCTCGATATCGGCGACATCGTCGGCGTCACCGGCACGCCGTTTCGCACCAAGACC